>DATBGJ010000032.1:0-3913 GCA_036558045.1 Thermoanaerobaculia bacterium | reverse complement strand
CTGGAACCGCGATCTGGAGCTGCTCGCGGCCTCGGTGACGCCGGTCGCCCCCTCGGATACGACGCGGGCGCGCATCCTGCGTCTGGCTGCAGGGACGGCGCCGGCTTCTTCTTCTCCTTCTCTGGGCGTCCCGCGATGGCTGTACTTCGCCGCGGCGGCCCTCCTGCTGCTGAGCGTCTGGGGCGTGGCGGGCCAGCTCCGCATGCGCGGCGAGGTGCGGCGGCTCGCCGCCGAGCGCAACCGCCTAGCGCGGCAGGTGGAGGCGCTCGACCGCGAGGTGGATCTCGCGCGCGCCGAGGCCCGGCAGGCGGCCCAGGCGCTGCAGATCCTCGCCGCGCCCAGCGTAAGGTCCGTCGTCCTCGCCGGCCTCGGACCCTCTCCGCAGGCCGCCGGCCACACCTACGTCAACCCGCAGACGCGCGACGCCCTCTTCTACGCCTTCAACCTGCCGCGCCTGGAAGAGGACAAGACCTACCAGCTCTGGTTCATCGCCGGCGGCAAGCCCGTCTCCGCCGGCACCTTCTCCGTGGACGCGCGCGGCTCCGGCCGCCTGCGGGTAGAGAAGGTCTCCGACATCGAAGACATCCAGGCGTGGGCGGTGACCATCGAGCCGCGCGGCGGCGTCCCGCAGCCGACGGGCGCGATGGTGCTCAAGGGGTAGGCTTCTTCGGCGGCAGCTCGCGGGCCTGCGGATCGTCCTGAAAACCGTGGTGGTTGTGGCTGCCGTCGCAGAACGGCTTGTTGTTGGACTGGCCGCAGCGGCAGAGGGAGACGACGGTGCGCCCGCCGAGGCCGTAGGCCCCGCCTGCAGGATCGAAGATCCGCAGGTCCTCTCCCTCCAGGCGAAGGGGACCGTTCTTCATCACGGTGATCTTGGCGTCCGCCATGCTGTCCTCCTCTTAAGAGACCCCGGCCGGCGCGGCGGGGAGGTTACGTTATCCTAGGCCGCTCCACGACGCCATGGAACCCGCAGCGCTCATCGAGAAGTCCCCTCTCCGCGTCTGGGGCACGCGCGCTCTCAAGGCTCTGATCACCGCGGTGACGCTGTACTTCACCTATCGGTTCGTCACCCACGCCGGGTTCAACTGGTCCCGCCTCGCTCACCGGGTGGCGGCGGCCAGACCGCTCTACATCGCGCTCGGCACGGTGCTGCTCCTCCTTCGCTACGCCATCTGGGACTGGCGGTTCCGGCAGGCTTGCAAGCTCGCGGTGGGTCGCGGCTCGGGCGTCGTCCTCGGCTTCTTCGTGCTCCTCGCCTCGGCGGCGCTCAACCTGATCACGCCGACGGCGCGCGTCCTCGGCGGCTTCATGCGCGCCCGCTACTTCGCGCGCTACAACAACCGGCCCTTCGGCTTCCTCTACGGCGTCGTGCTCTACGACCAGGTCGCCCATCACACCGTGATGAGCCTCTGCACCTGGATCACCTTCATCGTCACGGCCTTCGCGCTGGGGCGCAACGTCCTCGGCGCCGTGGCGCTCGTGGCGCTGGCGGCTGCCGCCGTCGTGCTCGTCGTGTGGAGCCGCCGGCTGGATGCGTCGGGGGAGAACCCGATCATCCGCTTTCTCGCCCGCCAGGCGGAGCGCGACGACAGCCGCCTGCAGAAGCTCATGTCGCACGGGCACGAAGCCGTCGGCGTCTTCGTGCGGCTGCTCGCCGTGGTACCCCTGCGCTTCCAGGCCCTCGGGCTCGGCGTGACCTACTTCCTGGTCAACGCCGCGGCGCAGTGGACGCTGTTCCTCGCCATCGGCGCGCCGGTGGACCCTTTCGTCGTCGTCGCCGTGGTGGCCCTCGGCACCGCCGTGGGGACGCTCTCCGGCTCCCCTGGCGGGCTCGGCACCACGGAGCTGGCGATGATGGCTTCGTTCAAGCTCCTGGGAGTGGACGAGATCCTCGCCGCGGCGGGCACCCTCCTCTACCGCGGCATCCACTACGCCGCCGTGCTGGTGATCGGCCTGCCGGCCCTGGCGCTGCTGGAGTGGAAGGCGGGCGGGGAAGGCGGGGCTAGCGCAAGGGATGTCGCCACTTGAGACCGGGAAAGCGCTTGAAACGGCGATCCGCGGTGATCCACTCGGCATCCGCCTCGATGGCCATTGCGGCGAAAAAAGCGTCTGGGATGAAATTACCCTTGGCTTCTGTGGCTTGGCAGAGCTGCGTAAAGATCTGCCAATGCCTCGGCCCCGGAGTCAGGATCTTGCAATTGGGTTGGGCACGGAGGGCTTCAACAAAGCGCAAGGCGTGGTTCAGTGGGCTCGGTGGTTCGAAGATGTCGGGATGAGTCGTAATCCGCAGAAACCCGCTCAGGGCGAGATCGGCTAACCCAAGGGGTGCCCCGGACTCGAGAATCTCGGTCAACCAGGATCGGAAGGCAATATGGTCGGGAGAATCTTCTCGGTATGCGTACACCAGGACATTGACGTCAACCAGGAGCATCCGAGGACTCCATCAGCTCCAGAAGGGCCGCAGAGTCGTCCAGATTGACTCCCGGTCGGAGGCCACGACCGCGAAACGTGGGCAAGTCGACTCGTTTCCGCTTTCCGGGGCCGGAGCGAGGCGGCGGCAGTGCATCACGCAATGCTTGCTCAACGAAGGCGGATAAGGACTGTCCGCGCCGAACCGCAACCTCCTCGGCTACAGAGAGAAGCCTCTCGTCGATTTCAAGTTTGGCGCCCATGTACGTAATCATAGCGGATTGGCGGTAGGAGCGGACTCCTGCAAGGCCCTTCCTTCTTACGTAGACTTCACCCATGTCGCGCCGCGCCGTCATCCTTCTCGTCATTCTCGCCCTGCTGCTGATCGTCATCGGTCTCCGCGTCTGGCTGTCGAAGCGGACCGGCGGTGAAGGTCTCGCGGGTCTCTTCGGCCTTGTCCCTGCCGAGGATCGGCTGATTCTGGAGCCGGCTTCGTTTTCAGATCTCTCCGGCTGGGGCTCGGACGCCGTCGAGGAGGCGGTGCCGGCGTTCTTGCGCTCCTGCGAGCAGATCGCGCCGCTGGCGGACTCCGAGCCCGTCGACGACGAGCTGTTCGCGGGCAAGGCCGGCGATTGGCGGCCGGCCTGCGCCGCGGCGAAGGACCTCCCTCCAGGCGACCGGGCCGCGGCGCGGCGGTTCTTCGAGAGCCGCTTCCGGCCCTGGGCCGCCCGCAACAACGGCAATCCCTTCGGCCTCTTCACCGGCTATTACGAGGCCCAGCTCAACGGCAGCCGCAAGCGCGGGGGCAAGTACACAGTGCCCATCTACATGCGGCCGCCTGAGCTGGTGATGGTGGATCTCGGCCGCTTCCGGGACGACCTCGAAGGCAAGCGCATCGCCGGCAAGGTGGTGGACGGCGATCTGGTGCCATTCCCCGACCGGCACGAGATCGAGACCGGCGCGCTCGCCGGCCGCAAGCTGGAGATCGTCTGGGTGGACGATCCCATCGACGCCTTCTTCCTCCACGTCCAGGGCTCCGGCCGGGTCAAGCTCGCCGAGGGCGGCGAGCTGCGCATCGGCTACGCGGCGCAGAACGGCCATCCCTACACCGCCATCGCCCGCGAGCTGATCGACCGCGGCGCCTTCCCGCGTGAACAGGCCTCCATGCAGGCCATCCGCGCCTGGCTCCAAGCCCATCCCGACCAGCTCCGCTCGGTGCTCGACAAGGACGCCTCCTACATCTTCTTTCAGGTGATCAAAGGCGACGGCCCGCTCGGCGCCGAAGGCGTGCCGCTGACACCCGGCCGCTCGCTCGCGGTGGACCTCAAGTACATGCCTCTGGGAGTGCCTCTCTGGCTCGTCGCCGGCGCGCCCGCTCCCCGCGAAGGCGAGCCGGACCGCGTAATGGAGCGCCTGATGATGGCCGAGGATACCGGCGGCGCGATCCGGGGACCCGTGCGCGGCGACTTCTTCTGGGGCTCCGGAGACGAAGCCGAAGCCACCG
>DATBGJ010000031.1:0-1510 GCA_036558045.1 Thermoanaerobaculia bacterium | reverse complement strand
GTCCGCGTCGAGGCGGCGGGGGTGAACTTCATCGACGTCTACTTCCGCACCGGCCTCTACAAAGGCCCGGTGCCGCCGTTCGTTCCGGGCCAGGAGGCGGCGGGCACGGTGGCCGCCCTGGGACCCGGCGTGACCGAGGTGGCGGTGGGAGACCGCGTCGCCTATACCGGCCCCCAGGGCGCTTACGCCGAGCTGGCGGCGGTACCGGCGGAGCGGCTGGTGAAGCTGCCCGAAGGCGTCAGCGCCAGGCAGGGAGCCGCCGCCATGCTCCAGGGCATGACCGCTCACTACCTCGCCTGCAGCACCTATCCGCTGAAGCAAGGCGACACGTGCCTCGTCCACGCCGCGGCCGGCGGCGTCGGCCAGCTCCTCTGCCAGATCGCCAGGCTGCGCGGCGCCCGCGTGCTCGGCACCACCTCCAACGAGGAGAAGGCGCGGCTCGCCCGCGAGGCCGGCGCGGACGAGGTCATCCTCTACACCGAGCAGGACTTCGCCGCCGAGGCGAAGCGCCTCACCGGCGGCCGCGGCGTGCAGGTGGTCTACGATGGCGTCGGCAAGGCCACCTTCGACAAGAGCCTCGACTCCCTGGCGCCGCGCGGCATGATGGTGCTCTTCGGCGCCGCCTCCGGCCCGGTGCCGCCGCTCGATCCCACCCTCCTCAACACCAAGGGATCGCTCTACTTGACGCGCCCCTCCCTCTTCGCCTACATCGCGAGCCGCGAGGAGCTGCTGCAGCGGGCCGCAGACGTCCTCGGCTGGATCGCGGCAGGAAAGCTGCGGCTGAGCATCGGCCTCGAGCTGCCGCTCGCCGAAGCGGCGGAGGCCCATAGGGCGCTGGAAGGGCGGCGGACGGTGGGGAAGGTGCTGCTGGTGCCGTAGGGCCCTCAAATCACCCGTTCATTCCCCCCGTCCACCGGAATCCACGCGCCGGTCGTCTTGGCGAAGCGGGGGCTGCAGAGCTCGGCGGCCAGCTCGGCGACGTCGCGGCTGGTCACCTCGGTGCCGAGCACGTTGTTGCGCCGGTACTCCTCCACCGTCAGGCCATAGGCCGCCGCGCGGGAGGCCAGCACTTCCTCGGTCCACACGCCGGTGTCGAAGACGGCGTTGGGATGGAGGCCGTTGACGCGGATGCCGTCCTTGCCCCACTCCAGCGCTGCCACGCGGGCGAGCTGCTGGAGTGCCGCCTTGGACGCCGAATAGGCCGCAGCCCCCGGCCCCGGCGCCGGCACGTTCTTCGAGCCGATCACCACCACCCGGCCGCCCGCGGGCGCGAGCTTCAGCAGCGGATGGCAGAGCCGCAGCAGCGCCAGGTTGGCGTCCAGGTTCACCCGCATCACGCGGTCCCACTCGGCGAGCGAGAGGTCCGCGATGCGGCGCGTGGGAGGGAAGATGCCGGCGTTGAGGATCAACAGGTCCAGCCCGCCGAACCCGGCGACGGCGTTCGAGATCGCCTTCTCCACCTCCTGTTCCGACGTCACGTCGCAGACCAGGCCGAGGAAATCGCGGCGGC
>DATBGJ010000030.1:0-9996 GCA_036558045.1 Thermoanaerobaculia bacterium | reverse complement strand
CTCTGCGGCACGGCGCGCGCCCTCAAGCGCAAGCTGCCGGGGCTGCGCGTGATCGCCGTGGACGCCATAGGGTCCTGCCTCTTCCATCAACCCGCGAAAAAACGCCTGCAGAGTGGCCACGGCAACAACATCGTTCCCGGCAATCTGGACTACCAGGCGATCGACGAGGTGCACTGGCTCTCCGACGGAGAGGCGTTCACGGGCTGCCGCGAGCTGGCGCGGCGGGAGGGGATCTTCGCGGGCGGCTCCTCGGGCGCCGTCTACGTCGCGGCCTCCTGGATCGCCAGCCGGCTCGGCCCGGGCGAGCAGGTGGCGGCCATCCTGCCCGATCGCGGCGACAGGTACAGCGACAGCATCTATTCCGATCCGTTTCTGGCGGCGAACGGCTTGGCGGGATGGGAAGTGCCGGCGGCGCCGCAGCGCATCCGCTACGGCCTCGACGTCGCCGAGCGCTGGAGCTGCGCCGAGCTGCCACGGGACGGCGCCCTTCCCTATCACGCCGCGGAGGCTCCCAGGACCATCGATCTGGCGCGCGACCTGGGCCTGTCGCGAGAGCCGCGGCGGCGGCATTTCGTCTTCGTCGAGAGCAATACGACGGGGACGGGGCGAACGGCGGTGGAACGCCTGCTGCGGGAGGGGGAACGGGTGACCTTCCTGTCGCGGACGCCGGGGAAATATCCCTTCCTCGCGGCGGCCGGCGACCGGCTCGCGGTGATCCCTGTTGAAACCAACGACGTGGACCAGGTCGTCCGGCAGGTGGAGGAGGTGCGGCGCCGCGATCCCGTCGACGCCCTGTTGACCTTCTCCGATTACTACGTGGCCATCGTGGCGGCCGCCGCCGCCCGTCTGGGGCTCCGTTATCTCGATCCTGGAGTCGCCGCCACGTGCCGCGACAAGCACGCGGTACGCGAGGTGCTCCGGGCCGCCGGCCTGCCGGTGCCCGGGTTTCGCTTGCTGCGCTCCCTCGAGGAGGCCTGGAGCGCGAGCCAGGAGGTGGCGTATCCGTGCGTGCTCAAGCCGGTCAGCGAGAGCTCGAGCAAGGGAGTGCGGCTGGTGTGCGACGCCGAGGAGCTGCTGGCCCACTTTCGCGAGGTGCACGGCTGGTCCGAGAACGCCCGCCAGCAGCCGATGGAGGGAAAGGTGCTCCTGGAGACCCTCCTCGAGGGGCCGGAGTACAGCGTCGAGACGTTCACGCTGGAGCGCGGGCACACCCACGTGGTCGGCGTCACCACCAAGCACCTCTCGGCCCCTCCCCTGTTCGTCGAGACCGGCCACGACTTCCCGAGCCGCATCGAAGCGGAGCGGGAGGCGGCCCTGGTGCGATCGGCGCTCGCGGCCCTGGATGCGCTCGGTTACGACTTCGGTCCGGCCCACACCGAGATCCGGCTGACCGCGGACGGGCCGGTCGTGGTGGAGGTCAATCCGCGCCTCGCCGGAGGCATGATCCCCGAGCTGGTCTTCAACGCCCTCGGCGTCGATCTCGTGGCAGCGCTCTTCGCGCAGCTCAAGGGCGGCGAGGCGGACCTGGCGCCGAAGCGGGCGGAGTGGTCTTCCATCCGGTTCGTCATCGCGCCGCAGCGCGGCCGCCTGGTCGCCTTGCGCGGCGCCGAGGAGGCGCGCCGGCTTCCTGCGGTGCGGGAGGTGAGCCTCGGGAAGCGGCCGGGCGAAGAGGTCCAGCCGGCCGAGGACGCGACCCACCGCCTGGGCTACGTCATCACCAGCGGTCCGGACCCCCTGGAGGTCGTCCGCGGGGCTGACGCGGCCTTGGCGTGCCTGGAGGTCGCCGTGGCGCCCGCGGCATTTCCCGAGGACGAGGTGGCCTGAGATGTCGCTGCCCCGCTCCTTACAGGCGCGGATCGATCTGCGCAGCGACACGGTGACGCTGCCGCCGCCGGGCATGCTGGAGGCGATCCCGCATGCCGCGCTGGGCGATGACGTCTATGGCGAGGACCCGACGGTCAACCGTCTGGAGGAGATGGCGGCCGAGAAGCTGGGCATGGAGGCCGCGCTCCTGGTCGCCAGCGGCACCATGGGCAATCTGCTGGCCTTCCTCGCCCACGCGCCGCGCGGCTCCCGGATCCTGCTCGGCGACCAGAGCGACGCCTGGCTGTGGGAGGCCGGGGGCGCCAGCGCGCTCGGCGGGCTGGTCTACCATCCTCTCCCGACCCGGGCCGGCGGAGAGTTGGGAATCGAGGATCTGGAGGCCGCCGTCCTCCAGCCGGACGACCCGCAGTGCGCCGAGCCCGGCGTCCTCTGCCTGGAGAACACGCACTGCATGTCCGGCGGCCGCGTTCTGGGCCTCGACTACCTGGCCGCGGTGCGGCGCTTCGCCGACCGGGTGAGGCTCCCCATCCATCTCGACGGTGCGCGGATCTTCAACGCGGCGGTCGCCCTCGGGATCGACGTCCGCCGGATCGCGCAGCACGCCGATTCCGTCATGTTCTGCCTGTCGAAGGGGCTCGCCGCGCCGGTCGGCTCGATCCTCGCCGGCCGGCGCGATTTCGTCCTGCGCGCGCGCCGGTTCCGCAAGATGGTGGGCGGGGGGATGCGGCAGGCCGGCGTCGTCGCTGCCGCGGGGATCTACGGCCTGGAGCGGATGGTCGACCGTCTCGCCGAGGACCACCGGCACGCGCGGCGGCTGTACGACGGCGTGGCCGCGATCGACGGCGTCGTCGTGGAGCCGCGGCCGCCGGAGACCAACATCGTCTTCTGGAAGCTGGCGGACCGCGATCTGGATGCGGACTCGTTCATCACGGCCCTGGCCGCCAGGGACGTCGCCGTCGGCGAGCTGGGGCGCGGCCGCATCCGGGCGGTGACCCACTTTGGGATCACGGCTGAAGACGTCGAGCTCGCCATCGACGCCGTGCGCCGGCTCATGGACCGCCCAGCCGATCTCTCCATGACCTCGCGAGAGGGAGTCGCGTGGTAGGGCCCGCGACCCTGACCGACCTCCTCCGCGGGCGGGCGGAGCACGAGCCGGACCGTGAAATCTATCGCTTCCTCGCCGAGGGAGCGGACGATGGGGCGTGGCTGACGTACGGGGAGCTGGACCGCCGCGCCCGCATCCTCGGCGCCGAGCTGGGCCGCCTGGCCGCCGGCGGCGACCGGGCCTTGCTCCTCTATCCCCCTGGGCTCGACTTCATCGCCGCCTTCTTCGGAGCCCTCTACGGCGGACTGGTGGCCGTGGCCGTGCCGCCGCCCGACCCGCGCCGGCTCGAGCGGACCCTGCCGCGGCTGCGCTCCGTGATGGCGGACGCGCGTCCAGCGGTGGTCCTGACCACGGCGGAGATCCTGGCGGGCGTCGGGGAGCTGGCGGCCGGGACGGCCGGTCTGCCATCCCCGGTCTGGCTGGCGAGCGACCAGCTCGCGGGCGGGCCGCCGGAGCCGCGGCTGCCGCGCGCGCAGGGCTCCGACCTGGCGTATCTTCAGTACACCTCGGGCTCCACCTCCTCGCCCAAGGGCGTGATGGTGAGCCACGCCAACGTCCTGCACAACTCTTCGCTCATCCAGCGCGCCTGGGGATACACCTCCGAGAGCGTGGCGGTGATGTGGGTTCCCCATTTCCACGACGACGGCCTGGTGCATGCGATCCTCCAGCCGCTCTTCACCGGCTATCGCTGCTGGCTGATGCCTTCCGCAGCGTTCGTGCAGCAGCCGATCCGCTGGTTGCGCGCCATCTCGCGGGCGCGGGCCACGCACAGCGGCGGACCGAACTTCGCCTACGCGCTGGCGGTCCAGAAGACGACGCCGGAGGAGAGGAGCGGTCTCGATCTCGGCTCGTGGCAGGTGGCCTACAACGCGGCGGAACCGGTCCGCTGGCACACCCTCGAGGAGTTCGCGCGGACCTTCGCTCCCCACGGCTTCCGGCCTGAAGCCTTCGAGCCGGCGTTCGGGCTCGCCGAGGCGACCCTGCTGGTATCGACCGGCCGCATGGATGCCCGGCCCGTCCGCAAGCTGCTCCGACCCGAACCTCTGGAATGGCAGAACCGGGTGGTCGAAGCCGCTGTGGCCGAGGAAGGGCGCGCCTACGTGAGCTGCGGCCGGCCGGTGGCGGGAATGGAAGTGGCCATCGTCAATCCGGATACGTGCGAGCGCTGCAACCCGGACACGGCCGGAGAGATCTGGATCGCGGGCCCCAGCGTCGCCCAGGGCTACTGGGAGCATCCCCTGGAGACGGAGACTACGTTCCGGGCGCGCACGGCGGACGGCGGCGGCAGCTACCTGCGCACCGGGGATCTCGGTTTCCTGGCCGGCGGCGAGCTGTTCGTGACCGGTCGCCACAAGGATCTGATCATCCTGCGCGGCCGCAATCTCTATCCGCAGGATATCGAGCTGACCGTCGAGCGCAGCCATCCCGCGCTGCGCGCCGGCTGCGGCGCGGCGTTCGCCGTCGACTTCGACGGCGAGGAGCGGCTCGTCGTCGTGCAGGAGATCGATCCTGCCCGTCTCGCGTCCGGCGCCGGGAGCTCCATCGAGGCGGTCGTCGACCTCGTCTGCCAGGCGGTGGCCGCCGAGCACGACGCGGCGCTCCACGCGCTGGTGTTGATCGAGCCGCGCACCCTCCCCAAGACCTCGAGCGGCAAGATCCAGCGCCGGGCCTGCCGGGAGGAGTTCCGGTTGGGCGGGCTGCGGGTCGTGGCGGGCTGGGGACCAGGGTGGAGCCCGGGACGCCCGGCGCCGGCCGAGGTGGGAGGCCAGGCCTCCGGCGCCGGCCGGCCTGCGGCGCGCGCCGGGGGCGTGGTCGCCTGGTTGCGCGACTACGCGGGCGAGCGCCTGAACTCGCGGCTGATCGACGAACGCCGCACGATCTCCCCGCCGGTGATCGGCGATCTGGCCCGGCGCGGACTTCTCGGGCTGCAGGCCGACGAGGCCCTCGGGGGTCTCGGGGCCGGCTACCGGGATGCGGCGCGCATCGTCGAGCAGCTCGGCGCCATCGACCTCACCCTGGCCGCCTTTGTCATCGGCCAGAACGCCCTCGGCCTGCGGCCGATCCAGAGCTACGCAAGCCGCCCTCTGCGCGAGGAGCTGCTGGCCGATCTCGTCTCGGGCCGCAAGCTCTCCGCCTTCGCGCTTTCCGAGCCGGGAGCCGGTTCCAATCCCCGGGCTCTCGCCACGCACGCCGTGCCGCGCGGCGCCGGCTGGACCCTGCACGGTCAGAAGCTGTGGATCGGCTCGGCGGCGTGGGCGTCGGTCCTCCACGTCTTCGCCCGCTCCGCCGCGGACGGCGGCATCAGCGCCTTCGCGGTGCGGCGCGAATCTCCCGGGCTCAGGATCGGACCGGAGGCCTTGACGCTCGGGCTGCGCGGCATGGTGCAGAACGCCGTCGAGCTGGACGCCGTCGCGGTGGCGGAAGCCGATCGCCTCGGCCTGCCGGGCGCCGGGTTGGAGGTCGCCAACGACGCCCTCGGGATCAGCCGGCTGTGGGTGGCGGCGGCGAGCGTCGGCGCCATGAAACGCTGCGCCCAGATCATGCTGCGGTGGTCGAGCCGGCGCGCCATCGCCACCGGCCGGTTGTTGGATCATCCCCTCACGTTGGCCCGGCTCGGGAGGCTGACCGCCGAGGCCGGCGCGCTGGCAGCCTTCACATCGGTCCTCGCCGAGGCCCTGGACGACGGCGCAGCCGTTCCCGGCCCGCTGCTCGCGGCGGCCAAGGTCGCCGGCTCGGAGCTACTGTGGCAGGCCGCCGACGATCTCGTCCAGCTCCTCGGCGGGCG
The DNA here is from genome assembly GCA_036558045.1 of Thermoanaerobaculia bacterium. Lineage (GTDB taxonomy): Bacteria > Acidobacteriota > Thermoanaerobaculia > Multivoradales > UBA5704 > DATARR01. The sequence goes on along the minus strand of DATBGJ010000030.1, from coordinate 4,282 downwards.
AGGGTATGTCGAGACCAACGTCGCTCCCCAGATCCTGCGGGATGCCCGGGCGTTGCGGATTTTCGAGGGCCCCACCGAGGCCCTCGTGGCTCACCTGGGCTCCGAGGCAATGCAACGTGGCGGACCGCTGTTCGGCTTTTTCAGCGGCCGCCTCGGCGCGCCCGGCTTGGCGGACCGCCTGCGGCAGGCCGTAGCTGAAGCCGCAAGCCGAGTCGACCGGCCGGCCGCTCTGCTCTGGCGCCGGTCGCTGCTTGGGGAGTTGGTGATCGAGGCCGCGCTGCTCGCGTCGGCCGAGGTGGCACTACGGCGCCGCCGGACGCGCGCGGGGGAGGACGCGGTCACCTGGATGCGCCAGCGCTTCGAGGCTGCGCTGCAGCGCGCGGCCGGCGATTCCGCCGAGCCCGCGCCGCTCGACGCGGCCGCCGCCGAGGAGCGGATCGGAGCGTTCGCCGCAGACATCGGCGACGTCGAGCAACGCCTGCCCGGCGCCGAGGAAGGGCTCGATCTTCTGCTGCGGCGCGCTGCGCCGCCGGCCGCCGCGCCCGCCGGTGGCGCGGAGCCCCTGACCGCCGAGCCCGCCGTGAAGGGGACGAACGTCGAGAACGCCGAGAATGTCGAGCGGTGGCTCGCCGGCTGGATCGCGCGGCGATCGGGATTGGCGGCGGAGGTCATCGACCCCCGGCGGCCCTTCGCCAGCTACGGCCTCGACTCGGTGGCCGCCGTGGCCCTGGCGGAGGAGCTGGGGAGCTGGCTGGGGTGCCCGCTGGATCCCATCCTGGCCTGGACCCATCCCACTCCTCGCGCGCTGGCGCTCGCTCTGGCCGCCGGGACGGAGCGGGAGGGAGCTGCCGCCCCGGAATCCCGCCGCGCCGCCGATCCCGAGCTGGAGCGATTGCTGGAAGAGTTGGAGCGGCTGCCGGAAGAGGAGGCGCGGCGCTCACTCGAGGGCCGGCTGGGAGGAGCGGCGGGTGTCTGATCTGTCACTTCGCCTCGCCGGGCTCTCGCCCGCCAAGCGCGCCCTGCTCGAGATCGAGATGGAGAAGCGGCGGGAGGTCGAGCCGATCGCCATCGTCGGCGTCGGTTGCCGGTTCCCCGGCGCCAGCGGGCCGGCGGCGTTCTGGAACCTGCTGCGCGGCGGCGTCGACGCCATCTCCGAGGTCCCCCCGGACCGCTGGGACGCCGCGGCGCTGTATGACCCCGACCCCGGCCAGGTGGGCAAGATGAACACCCGCTGGGGGGGCTTCCTGGAACGGGTGGACGCTTTCGACGCGGCGTTCTTCGGCATCTCTCCGCGCGAGGCGGTGCAGATGGACCCGCAGCAGCGCCTCCTCCTCGAAGTGGCCTGGGAGGCGCTGGAAGACGCGGGGTTGGTGCCGGAGCAGCTGCAGGGAACGCGGACGGGCGTCTTCGTGGGCGTGATGACGAACGATTATGCCCGCCTCCTGCCGAGTGACGAGCTGCAAGCCATCGACGCCTATTCCGGCACCGGCACGGCCTACTGCATCACCGCCAACCGCCTCTCCTACGTGTTCGGCCTGGAGGGGCCCAGCCTGGCGGTGGACACGGCCTGCTCGTCCTCCCTGGTGGCGGTCCATCTGGCGTGCCAGAGCCTGCGCCTGGGGGAATGCTCGGTGGCGCTGGCGGGCGGCGTCAACGTCATCCTCTGGCCGGGCCATACCGTCTATTTCACCCGCGCCGGCCTGATGGCCCCGGACGGCCGATGCAAGACCTTCGACGAGCGGGCCGACGGTTTCGTGCGCGGCGAGGGCGCCGGAGTGGTGGTGCTCAAGCCACTGGCGCGGGCTGTCGCCGATCGGGATCCGGTCTACGCCGTCATCCGCGGCAGCGCCGTCAACCAGGACGGCCGCAGCAACGGCCTCACCGCGCCCAGCCTGCAGGCCCAGGTGGACGTCGTGGCGGAGGCCTTCCGGCGGGCGGGCATCAGTCCGGGAGCCGTCCAGTACGTCGAGGCCCACGGCACCGGAACGGCGCTGGGAGACCCCATCGAAGCCGCGGCTCTGGGACGTGCCCTGGCGGCGGACCGGCCGGTCGGCAGCCGCTGCGGTCTGGGTTCCGTCAAGACGAACATCGGCCACTTGGAGGCGGCGGCCGGAATCGCCGGGCTCATCAAGCTGGCCCTCGCCCTCCGCCATCGCGAGATCCCGCCGAGCCTGCACTTCACGCGGCCCAATCCGAAGATTTCCTTCGCGGATCTCCCGCTTTACGTACAGCGGTCGCTGGAGCCCTGGCCCGCGCCGCCGGGCTCGGCGGTGGCCGGGGTGAGCTCGTTCGGCTTCGGGGGCACCAACGCTCACCTGGTGGTGACCGAGGCGCCGGTGCCGGAGGCGAGCGCCGGCGCGCGGAACGGAAGCTCTCTCTTCCTGCTGCCGATCTCCGCCCACTCTCCCGGGGCCCTGCGCGACCGCGTCCGCTCCTGGCGTGGCCTCCTGGAAGATGCGGAGGCTCCCCTCGGCGATCTCTGTTTCACGGCCGCGGTCCGGCGTGCTCATCACGAGCACCGGTTGGCGGTGAGCGGTGCCGCGCACCGCGAGCTGATCGAGGAGCTGGACGCCTACCTGCGCGGCGAGGAGAGGCCCGGCGTGGTGACGGGCCAGGTGCTGCCGGGAAAGCGGCGCAAGCTGGCCTTTGTCTTTCCCGGCCAGGGCTCCCAGTGGGCCGGCATGGGACGCGAGCTGCGCGAGAGCGAGCCGGTCTTCCGGCGCGCGCTGGAGGCCTGCGACGCCGCGTTCCGGGAGCATGCCGATTGGTCGCTGCTGGAGGAGCTGGAGGCCGCAGAGCCCCGTTCCCGGCTCGGCGAGGTCAACGTCGTCCAGCCGGCCCTCTTCGCGATGCAGGTGGCGTTGGCCGCCCTGTGGCGTTCGTGGGGGATCGAGCCCGACGCCGTGATCGGCCAGAGTCTGGGCGAGGTGGCGGCCGCCTGTGTGGCCGGCGCGCTCGATCTCTCAGACGCTGCCCGTGTCATCTGCCGCCGCAGCTTGCTGGTGCGCTCCGCCGCCGGCCGTGGGGCCATGGCGGCCGTCGAGCTCTCGCTCGAGGAAGCAGCTCGAATCGTTGCCGGCCGCGAGGAGCGGGTCGCGGTCGCGGTCAGCAGCGGCCCGCGCTCCACGGTCCTCTCCGGCGATCCCGAGGCCCTGCGCGAGATTATGGAAGGCCTCGAGCGGGACGGCATCTTCGGCCGCTGGATCAACGTCGACTACGCTTCTCACAGCCCCTTCATAGACCCCCTGCGGGAGCCGCTGCTGCGGGAGCTGGCGAGCCTCCGTCCGCGCCGGGGCGAAGTACCGATCTGCTCGACCGTCACCGGCGAGGTCACCGACGGAGCCGGCTTCGACGCCGTCTACTGGGCGCGCAACCTGCGCGAGCCCGTGCTGTTCGCCGGCGGAGTGCGGCAGCTCCTGGAGGATGGATTCGACCTCTTCCTGGAGATCAGTCCACACCCGCTGCTGCCCATCTCGCTGGAGCAGTGCTTCCGCCAATGGAGCCGCGAGGCGGAGACGCGGGCCTTGCCTTCGATGCGGAAAGGTGAGGAGCGGCCGATCCTGCTGCACACCTTGGGATGTCTCTATACAGCCGGCCGCACGCCGGACTTCCCGCGGCTCTACCCGGACGGTGGCCGGTGCATCCCCCTGCCGGCCTATCCCTGGCAGAGAGAGCGCTTCTGGATCGGCGCTCCTGCCGCGGTGGATCGCCGGAGGGGATTCTCGCTCCGGAACGGACACCCCCTTCTTGGCCCGCCGGTGCGGCCCGCCCTCGCTGCCTCGCAGATAGTTCGTGAGGTGGAGATCGCCGTCGACGACCTCCCCTTCCTGCGGGACCACCGGGTGGCGGGGACGGCCGTGCTGCCGGCGGCGGCGATCCTGGAGATGGCCCTGGCCGCGGGCGCGGAGGCGCTCGGCGACCGGCCGGTTCTGCAAGGAGTGCGCTTCAGCAAGGCGCTGTCGCTGGGCGCGGAGGATGCTCGCCGGGTGCAGCTCGCCCTCACTCAGGACCGGCCCGGCGCCGCTGGGTTCCATCTGTTCGGCTCGGACGGGGCGGAGGGTGGATGGACCCTCTGCGCCGAGGGCCGCCTGACGCTGGACGCCGGACCTGAAGCGCCTGCGGGCGATCCCCCAGCCATCGTGCGCGGGCGCTGCCCCGAAGAGATTTCGGCCTCCCGTCTCTACGAGCATCTCGCCGAGCTCGGGCTCGACTACGGCCCCTCGCTGCGGCGCGTCGAGCGGGTCTGGGTCGGTGAAGGAGAGGCTCTCGGCATGTTGCTTCC
>DATBGJ010000029.1:0-2619 GCA_036558045.1 Thermoanaerobaculia bacterium | reverse complement strand
GTGGGAGCTCTCATGACGCTTCCTCCTCCAGCAACAGGACGCGATCCACGTCGAGCAGCATGGCGAGCTCGTCGTCCAACGGATAGGCGCCGAGGATGAAGGCGGAGCGCTCGCTCGCCACGTCCTCTGGCGGCGGCTGCTTGCCGCTCGGCAGCAGCTTGACGACGTGGCGGGCCGCATCCACGAGGAGGCCGATCGAGCGGCCGCGCGAGGAGACGACGCAGATGCGGCTGCGCTCGCCGAGCGGCGCCGGCGCGTAGCCGAGCCGCGCCCGCAGGTCCAACACCGTGAGGATGCGGCCGCGCTGCTGGGTGATGCCGCGCACCGGCGCCGGCGCGTCGGGCAGGCGCGTGATGTCGCCCACCCGCAGCACCTCTTCGACGTCGGCCACGGGAAAGGCATAGACGTCGTCCGCCACCTCGACGGCGACCCAGGTCTCCGGCGTCTCCCGCGGCTCCTCCTGCTCCGCCGCGGACCGCGCGGCCAGCCGGTCGGCCAGCGCGTAGAGGCGCTCCGGACCGGTGAGGGCCACCTCCGGCGCCGCGGCGGGCGCGGCACCCTCTCTCCACAGCGCCAGGATCTCCTCCGCGAGCCCGGAGTCGGGCAGCCGCCGGGTCATGCCGTCCTCCGTGCCGCCTGCTCCGCGAGCGCGGACAACCCGGCCGCGTCCAGGATGAGCGCCGCCTTGCCGGTGCCGAGGATGGTGGTCGCCGCGACGCCGGGGTGGCGCCCGCCGAGATCGTCGAGGCTCCGCACCACGACCTCCCGGATGCCGTGGATGTGATCGACGGCGATGGCGCAATGGGCATTGCGGACCTCGAGGACCACCGCGCGGCCGCTGCGGCGGCACACCGGCGAGGTGCCGAAGCAGCGCCCCAGGTCCAGCAGCGGAATGAGGCCGCCGCGCCAGGCGAGGAAGAGCCCGCCCTCGGCTTGCTGGACCTTCGCGGGCGTGAGCTCGACGCTCTCGACCACGGAGAGGAGCGGCAGCACGTACTCCTCGCCGTCGCTCTCGAGCAGGAGGACGCGCGTGATCGACACGACGAGCGGCAGGCGCAGCCGGAACAGCGTGCCCACGCCCTCCTCCGAGAAGACCTCGATGCGCCCGCCGTGCCGCACCACCGCGTCGCGGACGGCGGCGAGCCCCACGCCGCGCCCCGCGCCCAGATCGGCGCTCGGCAGCGTCGAGAAGCCGGGCAGGAAGAGCAGGGACGACGGATCCTCGCCCGCCGCGAGCGGCATGCCGCGCCGCGCCGCCTCGGCCGCCACCGCGTCCCGGTGGATGCCGCGGCCGTCGTCCAGCACGTCGATCCTCACCTCGCGCGCGTCGGCCTCGGCGGCAAGGCGGACGAGGCCCTCGCCCTTGCCGGCCCGCCGGCGCTCCTCGGGAGTCTCCAGCCCGTGGATGACGGCGTTGCGGACCAGGTGGCCGAGAGCCTCGCTCGACAGCTCCAGCAGGGCCTTGTCGAGCGGCGTCTCGCCGCCGCGCGTCTCGAAGCGCGCCGCCTTGCCGGTGCGGACGCTCTCGTCGTGGACGATCCTGGCGAGCGAGCGGAACAGCGTGCGCAGCGGCACCATGCGCAGGTCCATGACCCCCTGGCGCAGGCGGTCGAGGGTGCCGGCGAGCAGCTCGCTCGCCGGCCGGACGTCCGCCAGTCCCTCCGCCCCAGGGGCGGCCAGCGCCTCCTCCAGGCGATTGCGGTGGATCACCACCTCGCCGAGGAGATCGACCAGCGCGTCGAGCGCGGAGAAGGCCACCCGCACGCCGGCTTCGCGGCCGCTCGCCCTCTGCCGCGCTTCCCCACCGCCCGCCGTGGCTTGCCGCAGCAGCCGGCGGAAGCGGTCCACGCCGTTCAGCAGCTCCTCGGTTTCCGGCGCGGCGGTGGCGAGGGATTCGGCGTGATCCTCCAGCTCGTGAGCCAGGGATTGCAGCTCCGTGAAGCCGACGATTCCGGAGTTGCCCTTCAGGGTATGGAGCTGGAGCTTGATCTCGGCGATCGCGCCGGCGTCGAAGCCGCTCTCCTCCACGCCCGCCAGCAACAGGTCTTCGAGGCGGCCGAGCCGCTCCTGCGCTTCGAGCAGGAAGTCTCCCAGCAGGCCGCTCAGATCCTCGCCCGCGGCGGCGGAGCTCACGGCGCGATCCTGACCACCTTGACGCCGGCGCCGAGAGCAGCGTCCGCCGCGACGTAGCCGATGGCGCCGCGGTTGGCGCGCACGTAGGCGACGACCTCGGCGCTGGACGCCTTCTCCGGCGGCGGCACCTCGCGTCCGGAGAAGATCATCTTCTGCCAATAGGCTTTCACCGCCGCCGTGCTCTTCTGGTGCACCTGGCGCGAGAAGCTCTCGCGGATCCCGGACTGCTCGGTGAGATCGACGGGCATCACCTCGCCGCCCTGCGGCCACTGGGGAGTCTTCTTCAGGAACAGGTTGGAGAGCTCCTCGCCGCTCATCTTCGCAGCCGGGTTGGCGGCGTTGACGATCACCACGAACGGCTCGGCCGTGAAGGCCCCGCCCGCCGCGAGGACGCAGCAGGCGAGAGCCAGCAGAGCCGGCAGGAACGGCCGCTTGCCGCGCGGGGATATCGATCGCTGTGGATTATGCACAACGGCTCCGCTTGAA
>DATBGJ010000028.1:0-2709 GCA_036558045.1 Thermoanaerobaculia bacterium | reverse complement strand
GATCTCGGCCGTGAAGACGGGCGCTTGCGGACCGGGCCGCGCGCAGAGCACGCCGTTGTCCCAGTGCAGCCGGGTGCGCAGGTCGGCGTCGCGGGCCGCCAGCGCGAAGACGCCTTGTAAGCCGTCGAGGGTGGCGCGCGCCTGGGCGGCCTCGATCGAGCTGTCCGGCGGCAGCGGCGGCTCGGCGTCCCAATGATCGAGGAGCCAGGCGGTGGTGCGCAGGCGGCGGTCCACGTAGCCGGCGAGCCAGCGGACGAATTCGGGAGAGGAGCCGGCCCCTTCGCCGCCGCGCAGGCCGTGGGCGAGCACGCGGATCAGCGTGTCGACGCCGTGGCTGAGCAGGCCCGCCAGCTTGCGCCGCTCGTCGCGCCGGGTTTCGCCGGCCAGCTCCTCGGTGAGCAGCGCGAGGTCCGCCTCCGGCTCGACGAGGAAGAGGATGCCGAGGCGGTGCCGCTCGTCGGCGTGCAGGGTCTCGATGGGCGCCGTGACGGCCACCGAGCGCACGATGGCGTAGCGCTCCTCCGCGGTGCCGTCCTCGCCGCGCACGCGCACCGGCAGGCCGTAGGCGCGCCGCGGCTCGGGCTTCGCCACCTGCATGCGCTCGTAGTGGGCGCGCGCCCGCGGATCGGCAGCCACCATGTCGGCGATGCGCGAGCCGGCCGTCACCCCGAGGTTCTCCGCCGCCTGGTTGCCGTAGACCACCTCGTCGGTGTTTGGGTCGACGACGATCAGCGGCACCTGCATGGTATTGAGGAGGTTCTGCTTCTCGGCGAAGGCGCTCTCCGCCTTGAGCTGCGCCCGCTCGGCGCGCCGGCGGTTGCGCTCGAAGCCCCACAGCAGCGCCACCAGCATCACCGCCGAGAGCAGCAGCGGGATCAGCGGCAGGTGCGACTGCGTCCTGGGGAAGAGGACGACGAGCCACGTCGAGGCGGCCACCTGGAAGGCGGCGACCGCTCCCTGGCCCTCGACGACCCCCTGCAGCACGTAGGGCACGCTCTCCGCCGCCGCGCCGCCCGGCCGGCCCGCCAGCGCGGCGACGGCGCTGCGCAACGCCGCGGGACGGTCTCGCGGGATGACGCTCGCCATCTTCGCCCAGGCCGGCGAGCCCGCCAGGTGAGCGACGCCGGCGATCATCGGCGGATCGATGCGGCGCGCGAAAGCCTCCCAGTCGATGTCGAACGTGAGGTCCGCGCCGACGAGCCCGCGCGCGCCGGCTTGGCGGTCGCGCAGCGGCACGGCGATGGTGGTGACGAGCCCCTGGCCGCCGAGGTCGAGGTAGAGGCCGGAGTAGAAGGTCTGCGGCCGCGGATCGCCGAAGTCGAAGTGGAAGTAGAACTCGTTCGAAACGAAAGTCGGCCGCTCGGGCGAGCTGGCGAGCTCCCGGCCTTCCGCAATCGCCGCGCGCCGGCTCGCTTGGCGGTCGAAAGGATTTCCCGGCCGCGGCAGGGAGAGCAGCGTGCCGTCCTCCGAGAGGCCGTAGATGCGGACCACCCGCGGTGGCCGGCTGCCGGGGAGCGCCGGCAACGGATGCTCCGCCAGCACCCGCGGCAGCGCTTCGCTCAGGGCCAGGAGATGAGGAGCGACGGCGGCGAGGAAGCGGTTGGAAGGATTCGCGAGGTCCTCGAGGTCCGCCGAATCGAGAGCCGTCCGCCGGGTCATGGCGAACCAGCGGCCGTCCAGCTCGACGTAGCTCTGGCCGCGCAGCGAGCCTTCCTGAATTCCTTTCGGATGCAGCAGGCGCGGCAGCGTACGCCCCGCCGCGGATTCGACCGGGCGCGCGAGCAGCGCGCGGATCGGTGCGAAAAACGACGGCACGGAGCGCGTGTCCTGCCATTCCGCGACCTCGCCGTAGAGCCGCGCCTTCTCGGGATCGGCGATGCGCTCGCGGTAGCGCCGCAGCTCCAGGTTGAGCCACGCCGCGGCGCCGGGCGTCTCGGTGGGTCGCGCCGGAGTCCTGCCCTGGACGAGCCGGAAGATGGCCTCCGCCTGCGCCTGGCCGATCCGCGCCTGCCACTCGCGCCGGATTGACAGCGCCGCGAGCGCCACCAGCACGGCGAGCAGGAAGACACCGAGGTAGAGCAGGCGCTTGTTCAACGGGGTCAGTATAGGGGCGGTTTATCTCCGATCCGACGCGTCTCGAGAAATCCATCCGTGGATGCCGCTTCGATCCTCGTTGACAGTGGGATCGGAATCTAGGGCTCTTGGGGAAGCCCATATAGTAACCCCCATGTCCTGGCTGGCCACCGACACCTTCACCCGCCGCCCGCTGGTGCTGGCCGAGGATCACCTGCACCACGTCACCGAGCTGCTGGCGGCCATGGCCGAGGCGGAACCCTCGCTTCTCGCCATGACGACGGTGCTCTGTCTCGATCGTGCCGGACCGGATACCTCGCGCCTGGTGGCGCAGTGGCTCGATCTGTATCCGGGCGTCCAGGTGGCGGCGAGCGCTGCGCCGGACGACGAGGCGCCGCGCGAGGTCCGCCGTGCCGTGCTCGATACCGCCGTCTTCGCGAGCGCCAACCGCTTCTGCAAGGCCGTGGCAGGCATGCTCCGTCCCGGCGGTCTGCTGCTGCAGGACATCCAGCTCTCGACCCTCGGTTTCATCCCTCCTGACCGCTGGTGGGAGTCCATCTATCTCGCCAGCACCGTGCGCGGCATGTTCGCCGAGAACCCACCCACCTGCCGCTTCCTCTCCAACAAGCGCGGCTA
>DATBGJ010000027.1:0-7777 GCA_036558045.1 Thermoanaerobaculia bacterium | reverse complement strand
GGATGACCCGAAGGCAGAGGGGCCTGAAACGCCGCCTACGCCCGCCGCCGCGCCGGGCGCGGCCGGGGGCGCTGCTCGCCGGTGCCGGTGTTGGGACCGGTGCGCTCCGCGGGGACGCCGCGGCCGGACTCGCCACGGGCGACCGGCACGGAGCCGGCCTTCTTGCTCAGCTTGCCGCTGGAGCCGAAGTACTTCTCCCAGAGCAGCGCGAACGGGCTCGCCACGTAGACCGACGAGTAGGTGCCGACGATGATGCCGACCGTCATCACGAAGGCGAAGCCGCGCAGCACGTCGCCGCCCAGGACGAGCAGCGCCAGCACGGTCAGGAAGGTGAGGCCGCCGGTCAGGATCGTCCGCGACAGCGTCTCGTTGATGCTCTCGTTCATGATCTCGATGAGCGGCTTGCGGCGGCTCTTCCGCATGTTCTCGCGCACGCGGTCGAAGATCACCACCGTGTCGTTGGTGGAGTAGCCGACGAGGGTGAGGAAGGCGGCGATGGTCGTCAGGTTGAACTCGAAGCCGAAGAGGGTGAAGAGACCGAGGGTGACCGTGATGTCGTGCACCGTGGCCATCACCGCGCCGATGCCGAAACGCAGCTCGAAGCGGTAGGCGATGTAGGCCAGCATGGCGAGCAGCGAGAAGACCACCGCCAGGAAGCCCTTTTGGCGCAGCTCGGAGCCGACCTGGGGTCCGACGTTCTCGACGCCCAGCACCGCGAACGTACCGAGGGCGGCGCCCCGCTGCAGAGCGGCGACCACCGCCGGAGTCACTCCCGGCACGCGGCCGACGCGGTCCAGGGAGACGAAGATGCCGTTCTGCCGGCGCTCCTTGACGATGGCATTGGAGATGGCGCCATAGTGGGAGCGGGCCGCCGCGGGCCCCTGCGCGGCCACGCGGTCCGGATCGGCCTGGACGAGGAACTGGGTGAGCCCGTCGAGGCCCATCTGGTTGAGGTCGAGGCCGGTGCGCCCCTGGTTGAAGACGCGGTTGAGCGCGGCGACGACGTGCTCGCGGCTCCCCTCTTCCGAACCGGCGGTCACCGCGGTCTTGATCATCACCTGGCGGGCTGCGGGCTCGGCATAGCGCTGGATGACCGCCTCGCGCATTCCTTCCTGCTCGAGCACGGTGCGGATGCGGTCGATGTCCGGTTGCTCGCGGAAGGCGAGGATGATCTGGGTGCCGCCGGCGAAGTCGATGCCGAGGTTCAGCTTGTGCGGTCCGAAGATCGAGTAGAGGCCCACCACCACCAGGATCAGGGAGACCACGATCCAGAAGCGGCGGTACTTCATGAAGTCGATGTGAGTATCGTGCAGAAATTCCATGGCTTGCTCCTTGCGTTCGCGCTTACCGGCCTCAGATCGACAGCTTCTGCACCCGGCGGCGGGAGAGCACCAGGTCGAAGAGCCAGCGGCTCACGAAGACCGCGGTGAACAGCGAGGCGAGAAGACCGATGAAGAGGGTGATTCCGAAGCCCTTGATCGGGCCGGTGCCGACGAGCAGCAGGATCAGCGCCGAGACCAGGGTGGTGACGTGCGTATCGATGATGGAGGTGAACGCGCGGTCGAAGCCGAGATCGATCGCCGAGCGCACGGTGCGGCCGGCGCGCAGCTCCTCGCGGATGCGTTCGAACACCAGCACGTTGGCGTCCACCGCCATGCCGATGGTGAGGATGACGCCGGCGATGCCGGGCAGGGTCAGCGTGAAACCGAACGCGGCCATGCCGCCGAACAGGATGACGATGTTGAGGATGAGGGCGACGACGGCGTTGACGCCGGACAGCCGGTAGTACACCAGCATGGTGAGGACCACCAGCAGGGTGCCGACCACGCCGGCGCGCAGGCCGTCCTGGATGGCGTCGCGGCCGAGCGAGGCGCCGACCGTGCGCTCCTCCAGGTAGGTGATGCTGGCCGGCAGCGAGCCGGAGCGCAGCGTCGTCACCAGGTCCTGCACCTCCTGCTGCGTGAAGCTGCCCTCGATCTGGCCGCGGTCCGAGATGCGCGACTTGAGGACCGGCGCGGTGATCACGCGGCCGTCGAGCACGATGGCGAGCCCGGAGCCGACGTTCTTGCCGGTCAGATCGCCGAAGGCCTCGGCGCCCTGGGGCTTCAAGGTGAACTCGACGATGGGCTGGTTGAACTGGCCCATCCCGGGCTTGGCGCTGGCGAGGTCGCGGCCGGTGACGGTGCGCCGCTTCTCGACGGCGTAGTAGTACTTGCCGACGACGTTCCCCTCCTTGTCCACGTGGTCGCCGTCGAGGATCTCCACGTCGTCGGGGAGCTGGCCGCCGTAGTTGGCCAGGATCTCCTCGCGGCTGCCGACGCCGCCGCCGCCCTTGGGAAACTTGACGACCCGGAACTCGAGGAACGCGGTGCTCTTGATCAGCCGGCGCACGCGCTCCGGATCGTCCACGCCCGGGAGCTCCACGAGGATGCGGTGGCCGGTGATCAGCGGCTGGATCACGGGCTCGGCCACGCCGAAGGCGTCGACGCGGTTGCGGATGGTCTGCACCGCCTGGGTCACCGCGCTGTTGCGCACCTCGTTGGCCGACGGCGTCTTCATGGTGAAGACCAGGTCGTCGCCCTCTCGGGAGAGATCCCAGCGGTTGTCCAAGTAACGGCCGTGCAGGGCGGCGATCTTGTCGCGCGCCTCGGGGGAGGGGCTGGAGACGGCGAAGACCGCGTCGCCCGTCCGCCGGCCCTTGGCGCCGGTGACGCCATCGTCCTGGGCGAGGCTGAGGAGGCGCGCCATGTCGGAGTCGGTCTCCGCCCGCAGCGCGTCCTCGGTGTGGACCTGCAGCACCAGGTGCATGCCGCCCTGCAGGTCGAGGCCGAGGTTGATCTTCTTCTTCGGCGGGTAGAACAGGGCCAGAAAGACGACGGTCACCGCCAGGATGAGGATGCCGCGCCAGAGCAGGGGTCGTTTCATGATTTACTCCCTTTATCGCTGCTGCTTTCGCCCTCGAGGCCGGAGATCGCCGACTTGGCGACCCGCACGCGCACGTTGTCGGCGATGCGCAGCATCACCGTCGGCCCGTCCACCGCGGTCACCTCGCCATAGAGGCCGCCGGAGGTGACGACGCGGTCGCCTTTCTTCAGATTCTCGATCAACTCCCGCAGGGCCTTGCGCTGCCGCTGCATGGGCAGCATGAGCACGACGTAGAAGATGACGAAGATGAGCAGCATGGGCACGAGGCCGCCCAGCATCTGCAGGGGGCCCTGGGCCTGGAGGGCGAGGGCCATGGAAGGGCTCAGAATGGTGTTCATGCGTAGCATTCGGGCAGAATCGGCCTGCCGTCAGGGGCTCCTTTGCTCAAGGGGATCGGAAGAGACCGTCGGAGCCCTGAAGCCGGGCCCCTCCGGCGGGTCTTCGCCGGTGGCGCGGGCGAGGCTCGCCGATTCCGTCAACGCACCGAGTTGGATAGCCTGCCGGAGGCCGGCCATAAAGTCAAGGTAATAGCGCAGGTTGTGGAGGGTTCCCAGTACCGCCGCGGTCAGCTCGCCGGCGCGCGCGAGGTGGTGCAGGAAGGCGCGCGAGGTGCGCCGGCAGGCCGGGCAGCCGCACTGCGCATCGATCGGCCGCGAGTCCTCCCGGTAACGGGCATTGCGGATCTTCAGCACCCCCTCGCGGCTGAAGAGCACGCCGTGCCGGGCGTTGCGCGACGGCAGCACGCAGTCGAAGAGGTCCACCCCCTGTACCACGGCGTGGAGGATGTCCTCCGGGTAGCCGACGCCCATCAGGTAGCGCGGCCGCTCCGCCGGCAGGGCCGGCGCCGTCCACTCCACCACCGCCCGGCGCTCGGGGGCGGGCTCGCCCACCGCGACGCCGCCGATGGCGTAGCCGTCGAAGTCGAGCGCCGCCAGCTCCGCCGCCGCCCGCTCGCGCAGGTCCCGGTAGACGCTCCCCTGGACGATGCCGAAGAGCCCGCCGCCGCTTCCCCGCCACGCGTCGCGGGCGCGCCGCGCCCAGCCGAGCGTGCGCTCCCAGGAGGCCGCCGCAGCCTCGCGTTCGGCCGGCCACGGGGTGCACTCGTCGAGCATCATGGCGACGTCGACGCCCATCCTCTCCTGGAAGCTCGCCACCCCTTCCGGCGTGAAGCGGAGGGAGGAGCCGTCAATGTGGCTCTTGAAAGTCACCCCTTCCGCATCCAAGGTGCGCAAACCGCCGAGGCTCCACACCTGGAAACCGCCGCTGTCGGTGAGGAGCGGCCCCGGCCAGCCGGTGAAGGCGTGGAGCCCTCCCAGCCGCTCGACGGCGTCGATGCCCGGGCGCAGGGCCAGGTGATAGAGATTGGCGAGCAGGATCGACGCGCCCGCCGCCTCCAGCTCCTGCGGCGTGATCCCCTTTACTGCCCCGAGCGTGCCCACCGGCATGAACGCCGGCGTCTCGACCACGCCATGGGGAGTGGTGAGACGACCGCGGCGCGCCTGGCCGCAGGTGGCGAGGATCTCGAAGGTCAGGGGCATGGTCGGGTAGGAGCGGGTCTCCTGGGAGCGCCGGCGCTCCCAGGAGGGTCTACGACTTGCTCTTCGCCCCTCCCACCTCGACCACCCGGTTCTGCACCCCCGGCGGCAGCTTCAGCACGAAGCGGTCCGCGGGGATGGGCGCGTTCCGCTTGAGATCGCTGAAGCGGTACTCGACCGTGTCGCCGTCCGCCTCGACGTACTTGAGCCCGGTGGGGAAGAACGCGTCGTCGTCGATCCACAGGGTCATCGACTTGAGCCGCTTGGCGATGCGCTGATAGCGGGGGAGGAGCTCGAGCCGGTAGGGCTCACCCTTCTTCTCCGGCAGCTTGAGCTTGACCGTGAAGTACTGCAGCAGCGTCTGCAGGCTGCCGCTCGCTCCCAGGTACTTGAAGACCTGGTTGGAGTAGCGCCCCACCTTCAGGGTCTCGGCCCGCTTCAGGTCGCGGTACCAGGTGGTCATCTCGTCGCCGCGGATGACGATCGAGATCGGGCTCGGCGAGAGGTACTCCCAGCGCACGCGGTCCGGCGCGGCGTAGGAGAAGACCCCCTTGGACTCCTCGGGCGCGGCCAGCAGCGAGCTCTCCTGCTGCTGCGTGAAACGGGCCTCCAGAGTCTTCAGTTGCCGTTGCTCGTAGCGCACCCGCTCGACCAGCGCGTCGAGCCGTTGCGGGCCGGTGAGGCCGGGCGCCAGGGGATCCGGGACGGTCGGAGTCTTGGCCGCGAACGCCGGAGCGGCAAGGAGCAGGGCGGTGGTGAGGACAAGGGCTCTCATAGGTAAGGGAGAGAAACGATCCTACCCTCCGTTTTCTTCCCTATGCAAGCGCGAGGCCGGCGCACCGCATTGACACGTCTCCGGCCGGATGCTACCTTCACCGCCCTCTGAAAACGGCCCCCTGCCGGGGTGGAGTCTCCGCCATGCCTGAGCTCAAGCTTGGAATCAAATACGAGTGCTACAACTGCGGCACGAAATTCTATGACCTCGGCAAGGGCCATGCCCTCTGCCCGAAGTGCGGCGCCGACCAGAAGGACAGCGCGCAAGCGGAATCGCCATCCGCCAGCCAGGCGTCGCGCCGCCGCCGCAAGGCGGAGGTCGCCAAGGCCCTCGACATAGAAGAGGAAGAGCCGATCGCCGATATCGGCGAAGACGAGCTCGTCGAGCCGGAGATCGCCGGGGACCTGGGCGACGAGGAGGAAGAAGAAGAGGAAGCCGACGACGAGGAATGAAGGCGTCGCCGTCGCGCTGGCGCTCGGCGGCAACCTGGGCCCGGTCGAGCGCACCCTGGCCGCGGCCCTGCGCGAGCTCGCGGCCTCCCTCGGTCCCCTGCGCGTCGCCTCTCTCTACCGCTCCGCCGCCGTTTCGCCCATCCCCCAGCCGGACTTCCTCAACACCGCCGCCGTCGCGCACACCTCCCTCGCTCCCGAGGAGGTGCTCGCGTTGGCCAAGGCGCTGGAGCTGGCCGCGGGCCGCCGCCGCGGCGCCCGTTTCGGGCCCCGCCCCCTCGACGTCGACCTCCTCCTCTACGGCGACCGGCGCGTGGACTCCCCCGAGCTGACGCTCCCCCATCCCCGCCTGCGCGAGCGCCGCTTCATGCTCGCGCCGCTGGCCGAGATCGCGCCCGCCTGGCCGGTGCCGCCGGACGGCGCCACGGTGGCGGAGCTGCTGGGGAGGTTGGATGATCAGCAGACGGTCGAGAGGATCGAATGGCGAATGGCGAATGGCGAATGGCGAATTCAGAATTGAGGAGCGGGACCCTTCTTGATTCGCTATTCGCTATTCGCCATTCTTCATTCATACGGGATCTCCATGCACGAACACCTTCGACCGCGGCAGCTCGCGCTCGACGGCCCGGAGGACCTCGACCGTCAGCGCGTGCGCGTCCTCGAAGGAGGTGGCGCGGGGGATCTCCAGGTGCAGCTCGATGAAGCGCTGACCGCCGCTGCGCCGCGTCTTCAGGTCGTGCAGCCCGACGGCCCGGGGCGCGAAGGAGGCGACGACGGCGCGGATGCGCAGGAGATCCTGCTCCGGCAGGCCGCGGTCGGAGAGGTCGCCCATCGCCTCCAGCGCCAGCGCGGAGCCGACGCGGAAGACGTAGGCGGCCACGGCGAGGGCCACCAGCGGGTCCGCCCGCCACCAGCCCGTCCAGCGCACGGCGAGCAGGGCGGCGAGGGCGGCGCCGTTCACCCACAGGTCGGAGGCGTAATGGAGGCTGTCGGCCTTGAGGGCCGGGCTGCCGCTGCGCTCGGCGGCCCGCGCCAGGATGCGGGCGACGCCCAGGCTGACCGCCAGCGAGACGGCGAGCACTGCGATGCCCCAGCCGGTCTCGCGCGGCGCGCCGCCCTCGATCAGCCGGCGCACGCCGGACCATACCAGGCCGGCGGCCGCCGCGACGAGGAACAGCCCCTGGCCGAGCGCCGCGAGGTTCTCGAACTTGCCGTGGCCGTAGGCGTGATCGGCGTCCGGCGGCAGGGCGCTCCGCCGCAGCACCAGGAAGTTGGCGCCGGAGACGAACAGGTCGATCAGCGAGTCGAGGGCGGCGGACCCCAGCGCCAGCGAGCCGGTGAGCCAGGCGCCGGTCGCCTTGAGCGCGACGAGGAATCCCGCCGCCGCCACCGCCACGAGAGGCGTCCGGCGCGGGTCGAGCCGCGAAAGGGGCTCCTGGATCACCGTCAGCCGGGATGCTTCGCGAGCAGCGCCCGCGCGTTGGCGAGGGTCCGCTCCTGCTCGACGACCAGCTCGGGCACAGGCTTGCGGGCGAGCAGGCGGCGCAGGATCTCGCGCGCTTCCGCCGCCTTGGCCGGCTGGTGCTCCAGGAGGGCCTCGGCCAGGAAGAGGTGGTTGTCGAGGTTGTCGGGGCCGAGCGCCACCGCCCGGCGCAGCTCGGAGACCGCCTTGTCGCGGTCCACCCAGCCGGTGAAGAACGGCACCTTGGGAGCCAGCGTGTGCAGGCGGCCCAGGATGCGATGGCCGGCGGCGTCTTCGTAACCCTCGTCGAGGGCGTTCAGGATCTCCGCGTAGCGCCGCACGCGGTCGCCCACGCCCTGGCGGGCCGCGGCGAGCCGGCCGAAGACGTCTCCCCAGAGGCCCCAATGCACCGCCGCCCAGAGGAAGAGCGGCCTGGCCTCGGGCACGCCCGCGAGGGCCTTCGCCGCCTGTGGCGGGTCCATGGCGTCGAGCTTCTGCCGGCCGCCCACCCGCCGCGCCAGCCGGTCGATGCCGGCCTCCGCGACCTCTTTGCCGTGCGCGAACACCGCCTGTTTTCCTTCCTTCCCCGAGGTGGCGTACTCCCCCTTGTAATGCAGGGCCCGCAGCAGCT
>DATBGJ010000026.1:0-12831 GCA_036558045.1 Thermoanaerobaculia bacterium | reverse complement strand
CGCCGGCGACTACACGATGCTCCCCGGGCCGCGGCTGCCGCGGCTGTATCGGGAGATGCGGGAGGCGCTCGCTCCTTGACCATCCTCCTCTCCGCCCGTCACCTCGAATGGCGCGTCGGCGGCCGCACCATCCTCGGGCCGCTCGACCTCGACGTGATCCGCGGCGAATGCCTGGCCGTCGTCGGGCCGAACGGCGCGGGCAAGACGACGCTGCTGCGTTGCCTCACCGGGCTGCTGCGGCCGACGCGCGGCGAGCTGCTCTTCGGCGGCCGCGCCTTCGCCACGCTCTCGCGGCGGGAGCTGGCGCGGCGCATCGCCTACGTGCCGCAGATCCGGCCGTCGCGGGTGCCGCTGACGGTCGAGGAGGTGGTGATGCTGGGGCGCTATCCGCATCTCTCGCCGCTGCAGATGGCGCCGCGGGCACGGGATTTCGCGGCGGTCGACGAGGCGCTCGCCGTGGTCGGCATCGAGGCGTTGCGCAAGCGGCCGGCAGACGAGCTCTCGGGCGGCGAGCGGCAGGCGGTCTTCATCGCCGCCGCCCTGGCGCAGGAGTCCGAGGTGATGGTGCTCGACGAGCCGACGATCCATCTCGATGCCCGCCATCAGCACGACCTCGCCGCGCTCCTCCGCCGCCTCAAGGCGGACGCCGAGCGCACGGTCGTCCTCGCCACGCACGACCTCAACCTCGCCTCGCTGCTGGGAGACCGGCTGCTCGCCCTTGCTGCGGGCCGCGGCCTCGCCCTCGGTCCGCCGGCGGAGATCGTGCGGCCGGAGGTGCTCGCGCGGCTCTATCAGGCCCGCTTCGAGATCGTCCGCGGCGGCGCGCGGCCGGTCACCGTCCTGGACCTCGGCGCATGAGCCCGTCGCGCCCGCGCATCGCCCTGCTGCTGCTCTTCGCCCTCTGGCTCGCCACGCTGATCGCGGCGCCGCTGATAGGCAGCCAGCCGGTCTCGCTCGCCGACGTGGCGCGCGGCGAGCCCTCGGCGGTCTCCATCTTCTGGCAGATCCGGCTGCCGCGCGTGCTGCTCGCCCTCCTCGGCGGCGCGGCGCTCGCGGTCTCGGGGCTGGGGTTCCAGACCCTCTTCCGCAATCCCATCGCCGAGCCCTACACGCTCGGCATCTCCAGCGGCGCGGCGTTGGGAGCGGTGCTCGCCCTGCGGCTCCAGGGCGGCGAGCTGCTCGGCCTGCCCCTGGTGGCCCTCGCCAGCTTCGCCGGCGCGCTCGCCGCGGTGTCGCTCATCGTCGGGCTGGCCATGCGCCGGGAGGGCGTCGAGACCGCGACGCTGCTCCTCGCCGGCGTCGCCGTCTCGCTCTCCTGCTCGGCGATCATCCTCTTCCTCCAATATCTGGCCGACTCCACGCAGACCTTCCGCATGGTGCGCTGGATGATGGGCGGGCTCTCCGTCGTCGGCTACAACGAGGTGCTCTGGCTGCTGCCTTGGGTGCTCGGCGGAGCCGCCACGCTGCTGGCGCTGCGTTGGGAGCTGAACCTGCTGCTCACCGGCGAGGAGCTGGCCGCGAGCCGCGGCGTCGATCTGGGCCGCCTGCGCCTCAAGGTCCTCCTCGCCACCTCCTTGATGATCGGCGCGCTGGTGGCGATCGCCGGGCCGATCGGCTTCGTCGGACTGATCGTGCCGCACATGCTGCGCCGGCTGGTGGGGCACGACCATCTCTTCCTCGCGCCGGCCTGCTTCTTCGGCGGCGGCGCCTTCCTCACCCTCTGCGACGCCGCAGCCCGCACGCTGATGGCGCCCGCCGAGCTGCCGGTAGGCATCCTCACGGCGCTGCTCGGCGGACCGTTCTTCCTCTGGCTGCTGGTATGGCGGAGGAGGAGCTGAACGTGGTATAATTTTGTTTACTGGCGACGACCTATCGCCCAACCCCGCTCGGTCTCCCCCCGCGAGACCCTCGACCGGGGCAAAGGGGTTCTCAAGCCTCGGGTCGTGTGACTCGTTTCTCTGGTGCGCGAGGTCAGGCGGGGGCTGGCGTCGTGTGACCAGGAGACGAACACATGACCCAACAAAAGAAACTCAAGAAAGCCGTCCGCGCCCGGTCCGAAAAGACCGGCGAAAGCTATACCGCCGCCCGCCGCCAGCTCCTCCTCGCCCGCTCCAAGAAGGCGGGCGCCGCGCCGTCCGCCGCTGCGGAACCCCGGGTTGAACCGCCGGCGCCTGTCGCGGCGCCATCTCCCGCTCCTGCCCGCTCCGTCCGGGGCCAGGTCAGCGACGAGTCGGCGCGCAAGAAGACCGGCTTCGGTCTCGACCACTGGTTCGCCGTGTTGGACGCCTTCGGCGCCGCCACCAAGGGCCATACCGCGGCCGCCGCACATCTGTACAACGATCACGGCGTCCCCGGCTGGCACGCCCAGGGGATCACCGTGGCGTACGAGCGCGACCGCGGTCTGCGGGACGTGCACCAGTCGTGCGCCGGCGACTTCCAGGTGTCGGTCTCGAAGACGGTCCCCGCTACGGTCGCGGAGGTCGTCGAGGCCTTCAAGAGCGGCAAGCGCCGGGCCGCCTGGCTGCAAGGCGCCGACGACGGACTCGTTCGCGCGCTCGACGCGGCCTTCCGAGGGCCCAAGCCGCGGGAGGTGAAGACCAAGGGCAGCGACTACGCCTGGTTCCGCTTCCCCTGGGATAGCAGCCAGGTCGAGATCCGCGTCACCGGCAAGCCGAAAGGCGCGAGCATCGCCATGGACAGCACGAAGCTCGCCGGCGTCGAGCAGGTGGAAGAGCGGCGCGCCCAGTGCCGCGCGGCGCTGGAGGGTCTGAAGCGGCATCTGGGCGAGTGATCCCTGAGAACATGATTCCCGCTGTAGGGGCGCCCCTATGTGGGCGCCCTGCAACGAAACAGGGCGGCCGCGCAGGGCCGCCCCTACACGGCCGGGCGGGATTCTACTGCGTCGCCAGGATCACCTTGATGTCCGTCCGGCGGTTCAACTGCCGGCCCGCCTCCGTCGCGTTGTCGGCCACCGGGTTCGTCGAGCCGCGGCCGATGGTCTGGAAGCGCGACGCCTCGATGTTCGGGAAATTCTGCAGGATGTACTCCCTCACCGCCAGCGCCCGCCTCTCGGAGAGCGTCATGTTCCCCGTCGCCGAGCCGGTCGTGTCGGTGTTGCCCTCCACCCGCAGATAGGTGTTGCCGAACGAGGTCATGGTCTCCCCCAGGGCGTCGAGGACGAGGAAGGAGCCGGCCATGATCTCGTCGGAGCCCGGCGTGAAGTGGATCTGGATCTGCTTGTTGATGATCGCCCGATCCTTCTCCGAAGGCGCTTTCGCCGCGAGCTGCGGCTCCTCCACCTTCTGGCCCGGATAGTCGGCGGCCAGCACCTGCAGGAAACGCGTGTCGGCCCAGTCCTTGGCCTCCACCGGCCGCGTCACCAGCCCCTTCTTGCGCCAGATGATGAAGGCGGTGTCGAACAGGGTCTCGAAGTGCGCCTTGCCGCCGGCGAGCCCGTAGAACTGGGCGTTGTCGGCGTAGGGGGTGAGCTTGAGGCCGGAGAGCATGCCGGAGACCGTGTCCGAGTCGAGCTTCAGCGCCTTGCCGACCAGCGCGTAGGAGCCCTGGGGATCGTTCTTGATCATGTCGATGCCGTCGAGCCAGCCGTGCACGAAGTCGCGCACGGTCTCGGGAGCGCGGTCGATGAGGTCCTGCCGCGCCACCAGCGTGTCGGCGATGATGTTGGTCGCCGCGCTCGTCGACACCAGCACGTGCGCCTGGTCGCCGCGCGCCGCCACGGCGGACGAGAGGTCCGGCTCCCAGGTCACGGCGGCGTCGACCTGCCGGGCCTTGAACATGGCGGCGGCGGCCGGCGCGTCCTGGCTGAAGATGATGTCCCGCTCGACGGCCGACCGGTCCGCCGGAGAGAGGCCGGACTGCGCCAGCAGGTAGAGGAGCAGGAAGTGCGACGGCGTGAACTGCGTGCAGGCGATCTTGTGGCCCTTGAGCTGCTCGATCGAGTCGATCGACGCCAGCGAGACGATGCCGTCGCCGCCGCGCGACCAGTCCTGCATGATGATCGACTTGGCCTGCTGCCCCTGCTCGGCGAGGATCGACGCCTCGCGCGCCCAGTTGTCGACGGTGTCCCACATGATGTCCACGTCGCCCTTGCGGAACGCCGCCAGCTTCGCCGCCGGGTCCTCCAGCAGCACGAACCTCACGTCCATGCCGTACTTCCGCTGGTAGCTCGAGCCCGGGTTGGGATCCATGCCGTTGTTGAAGACGATGCCCGGCGAGTGGCCGGCCCAGGTATTGATCGCCACCACCAGCGGCCGGTCGAGCTTGCCGCTGCCGCCGAGGTTGCCCGAGGTGACGCCCTCCGAGCCCTTGCCGCGCTCCGGATCGGCCGGCGCGTTGCCCAGGGCGTCGAAGTCGCCCTTCTCCACCGTCTCGGTCTTCGCCTCCTTGCCCTTCTTGCCGAGGGCCCAGGACTTGAGGTCGGGCGCGAAACGTTTGACGCTGAAAAACGCGGCCACCAGCAAGGCCACGACGATGATCGCCTTCCCCAGGGGGGTGAGCTTCATTTTCTTGTCTCCTTTGTTGGCCCTCCAGCGGGCTCAGACGGCCGCCACGCCTCCCATGAGCTCGTTCATGGCAGGCCGCAACGTGTCGAGGAAGCGTTCCGTCTCCACGATCTGGTCCACCACGCCACCCATGTAGCTGGCGACCTCGGTCGCGCTGAACTGCGAAGCGCTGACTCTGCCGAGGATAACCTCAAATACGTCGGAAAAAGCGCCGAGTTGCGCGACGACGCACTGGTCGCGCTTCTGGCACTCGAGCAGCAGCTCGCGCTGTTTCTCCAGGATGCTGATGTGCCACTGGCGCGTGCGGGCCGTCGCCGGCTCCGTCTTCGCCAGCTCCTGCAACTGCTGGATCTTGGCCTCCACCTCGGCCAGCCGCTTCTCGACGCTCGGCAGCGCCGCGGCGGCCGGCGCCGGCTGCCGGGGCGCCTGCGAGCGGGAGTCCCGGCGCAGGAAAGGCTGCGGCGGCGTTGGCTGCGGCGGCGGCGGAACGTCCGTGCTCGGCCGGATGTTGGCCAGGATCTGCAGGTAGACGATGCGCTCGCGCACGAAATTCAGGTACGCCGTCAGCATGTAGCCGAGCTGCTGCAGGAGGCCCGACTTGGTGAGATCGTCGAGATCGCTGCGATCGTAGAGCACCTTGGTCACCCGGCCGCGCACCTCGGCCAGCCGCCGGAAGACCACCATGTAATCCGGCAGCAGGCCGGCGCGAACCCAGCCGGCGACGGGGTTCTCCTCCAGCATCCCCTCCACCTTCTGGCGCAGGACCTCGCGATCCTTCTCCGCCTGGAGCTCCTGCTGCCGCCGCTCCTCCTCCTCGATCTTGCGGATGTAGCGGTCCCCGGTCGCCGTCAGGCTCACCCAGCCGGTAGCCCCCAGGCCCCAGAGGATGAGCGGCAGCGGGTTCCACAGCACCGCCGAGGCGGCGAGGCTCACCGCCCCGGCCACCAGGTTGCCGGGGGACTGGATCGCCTTGGCGATGCTCTTCTTGAGCAGCGTCTTCTTGTCCAGCGGCAAAACCACGCCTCCCTGGAGCGGACGGCTCCCCTAACGAAGAGGGGATTGTATAACGCGCCCGGAAACGATTTCGCACCGGTATGCCTGCGGCACGGCGATGCTGCCGAGCGGCGGTGGCGGCGGCGTAGGATAGAGGCAGAGGAGGAATCCGATGGACCCAGCCCTGACCACCACCGCCTTCACCCTCGACGGCTACGCCATCAAGAGAAACCTCGGCGTCGTCCGCGGCATCACCGTCCGCTCGCGCTCGATCTTCGGCACCATCGGCGGCTCGCTCCAGACGCTCGTCGGCGGCAATATCACCATCTTCACCGAGCTCTGCGAGAAGACCCGCGCCGAGGCGTTCGACATGCTGCTCCAGCAGGCCCGGCAGCTCGGCGCCAACGCCGTGGTGGGCATCCGCTACGACGCCACCGAGATCATGGAAGGCGTCTCCGAGGTGCTCTGCTACGGCACGGCCGTGGTCGTGGAGCCGGCGTAGCCTCGACTTGCCTGGTGACCGATACGGGAGTAGGCTGGCGCCATGGGCTGGGAGAACTACATCCACTCCGATCCCGAGGTGCTGCTCGGCAAGCCGGTGGTCAAGGGTACGAGGCTCTCGGTCGAATTTCTCCTGGGATTACTGGCAGCGGGATGGACCCAGGAGCAGATCCTGGAAAACTACCCGACGCTCACCTCCGAAGCCCTGCGCGCGGTTCTCGCCTTCGCGGCGGAAGCGATGCAAGACGAAAGTCTTTATACGGTCCACCTCCGTTCCGCTTGATGCGGTTCCTCGCCAACGAAAACTTCCCACTCGGAAGCGTCCGCAAGCTGCGGACGGCTGGGCACGACGTCTCGGCGATCGTCGAGGTCGAGGCGGGAGCCAAAGACCCAGCCGTTCTCGGCCGCGCCGCCTCTGAAAACCGGATCCTGCTGACGTTCGATCGGGATTATGGGGAGCTGATCTATCGCCGCAATCTTCCTGCCCCACCCGGAGTCATTTACCTCCGGCTCGTGCCGAGCACTCCTGGCGAAGCCGCTGACGCAATCCTCTCCCTGCTCCTGGTCGAGGGCCTCGAATTGCAGCGACGGTACACCGTCGTCGAACGCCAGCGCGTGCGGCAGCGGCCTCTGCCATAAAGGTTCAGTGCCGCCTCAATTCGTCACGTCCAGGAACCGTCCCCGCAGCTCCGGCGTCGGCAGCCAGCAGCTCTCCCGCTTGCCGAACCAGCGGTAGCGGTTCCTCGCGATGAGGCGGTAGAGGCGGTCCCGCAGAGGCCGGGGGAGCAGCCGGAAGACCGCCAGCGCCTTCCAGGGACCTCCCAGAAGGCGAGCGATGCGCAGAACGGCGTCGCTCTCCTTGGACCAGCGGTCTCCCTCGATGAGGATCAGGCTGTCGAGGGCCTGCCTGTCGATCCGCAGCTCGTCGAAATACCGCTGCCCCACCTCGGACTGCAGCGACGCGAAGCGGAAGCGCGCCTCGGGGTCCCGGCGGATGATGAACTGGACGGAGCCGTTGCACAGGTTGCAGACGCCGTCGAAGAGCAGGATGGGGTGAGGAGATCCTTCCACGCCGGTCCATTCTAGAATCAGCGGCGGGGAGGAGCCCATGACCGAGCTCACCGGCGCCCGGAAGAAGCACCTGCGAGGACTGGCCCACCACCTCAAGCCGGTGGTGCAGATCGGCAAGAACGGCCTCACCGAGCCGGTGCTCGCGTCCATCGAACAGGCCCTCGACGACCATGAGCTGGTCAAGGTGCGGCTCGCCGACCCGCAGGGACGGAAAAAAGAGCTGGCCGAAGAGATCGCCGAGCGCTCGGGCAGCGGCCAGGTCGGCCTCGTCGGCAACGTGGTGACCCTCTACCGCCGCCAGCCGGACCCGGAGAAGCGCCGGGTCGAGCTGCCGTAAAACCCGCTTTCACCCCGCCTCCGAGCTGCGCCGCCGCCGGCGCGGCAGCCCGTCTTGTCTCGTCCAGCTTATTGGGATGAACCTATAAGAACGCGACGTCAATCGCTGGACCATCCGCCGTTCGAGAAACCGGAGGAATCCCTTGAGCCGATCCAAAACGCTGTTCCGCAGAAGCCGTATCCACTCTCCGCTCGCCTGGCTCGCCGCGGCGCTGCTCGCCGGCGCCGCTCCGGCAAGCGCCGCCGACAGCGTCGGCGGCACCTGGAAAGCCCAGGGGCCGTCGCCGATCGTCGGCGACCTGGTGAACGTCGCCCCCAACGGCGCCGTCGACGGCGCCGTCCACGTCCTGGCGCCCCATCCCAACAAGGCGGATACGCTCTACATCGGCGCCGCCAACGGCGGCATCTGGGTCACCCACGACGCCACGGCGGAGAAGCCGCACTGGAAGCGGCTGACCGACGACCAGCTCTCGCAGTCGATCGGCGCCATGGACCTCGATCCCACCGATAACAACCACAAGACCCTGGTCGCCGGCCCCGGCATCTACAGCGCCTACGGCGAGGGCGGCGACCTGGCGGGCCTGCTGCGCTCCGGCAACGGCGGCAACACCTGGCAGCGGCTCACCGGCGGCGGCGTGATGCTGAAGAAGCAGATCTCGGGCATCGCCTCGCGCGGCAAGATCATCGTCGCGTCCGTGGACCTCTCCTCGCCGTTCGACTTCCCCTTCATCGGCATCTTCCGCAGCACGAACTTCGGCGCCACGTTCACGCAGATCTCCCAGGGCAGCGGCACCGGCCTGCCGGGCGGCATCACGCACGACCTCGCCGGCGATCCGAAACGGCCGTGGCGGCTGTACACCAGCGTCGTCTTCGCCGACGAGGTGGGCGGCAGCAACGGCCTCTACCGCAGCGACGACACCGGCGCCACCTGGAAGAAGGTGAGCACGCCGGCGGTCGACGCCTTCCTGGTGAGCGGCCATACCAACGGCGTCGAGATCGCCGTCGGCCGCTACAACAACGTCTACGTGGCCATCGTCAACGACTTCCAGCTCGCCGCCGTCTTCCGCTCCGGCGACAACGGCGCGCACTGGAAGCAGATGGACCTGCCGCAGACCATCGAGAACGGCACGCCGTTCGGCATCCACCCCGGCTTCCAGGGGGACATCCACCTGTCGCTCGCCGCCGATCCCACCGACGCCAGCATCGTCTACATCGGCGGCGACCGCCAGCCCGGGCCGTTCCCCAACTCGATCGGCTCGACGGGCATCTGGGGGCGCCTCTTCCGCGGCGACTCCAGCAAGCCCAGCGGCAGCCAGTGGGTGCACCTCACGCACCGCAACACCCTCGGCCCTCCGGGCGGCGGCACGGCCAGCAACAGCGCGCCGCACGTCGACTCGCGCGAAATGGCCTTCGACGCCGCGGGCAACCTGCTCGAGGGCGACGACGGCGGCATCTACAAGCGCACCCTGCCGCGCAGCAACCAGGGCGATTGGATCACCCTCAACGGCGACCTGCAGGTGACCGAGGTCCACGACGCCGAGCTCGACCGCAACGCCAACATCATCTTCGCCGGCACCCAGGACAACGACGCCATCCAGCAGTTCACCCCGGGCTCGCTGGAGTGGGACTTCCTGCTCTACGGCGACGGCGGCGACGTCAACGTCGACGACACCACGACGCCGGGCCTCTCCGTGCGCTACACCAGCATCAACTTCCTGCGCAACTTCAACCGCTCGGTGTGGGACAGCGACAACGGCTTCCAGAGCGTCACCCTGCTGCCGTTCACCATCCTCGACGGCGGCGCGGCCCTGGTGACCCAGTTCGCCACTCCCGTCCGCACCAGCGCCGGCGATCCCACCCGGCTCGTCGTCGGCGGGCGCAACTCGGTCTACGAGTCGCTCGACAGCGGCGACACGGCGACCGAGATCGGCCCCGGCATCCGCATCAACAGCCTCGGCTTCGAAGGCCTCGCCTACGGCTCGCTGAACAACCCCGACGCGCTCTACGTCGCCGGCTCCGACGATCCCGCCGTGTCCCTCGGCCACAAGGTATGGGTGCGCACCGCGCCGCCGCCGGCGCCGCTCGTGCTCTCCACCTCCTATCCGGGCACGTTGGCCGTGCGCGCCATCGCCATCGATCCGCACGACGGCAACCACGCCGTCGTCGTCGACGCCGCCGCCGTCTACCGCACCACCAACGCGGGAGTCTCCTGGACCAACATCACGGGCAACCTGGGCAGCTTCGATCCCTCGGTCGTGCGCTCGGTCACCTTCGCCGACACCACCGAGGGCGACGCCGTCGTGGTCGGCACCAACCACGGCACCTTCCTCGCCACCGCGGCGAGCGGCTTCGCCACCTGGCAGGCGCTCGGCAAGCAGCTCCCCACCGCTCCGGTCATGGACCTGCGCTACGACCCGCAGGGCGACGGGCTCACCGCCGGCCTGCTGGGCCGCGGCGTCTGGACCCTGGACCACATCGGCTCCGCCGTGCGCGCCCATGGCGGCAACTGAGGAGAGAGCCATGCAAGCGAAAGAAACTTACGGAGATCGAACCATGAGGATCCACCGCTCCCGGTGCGGCCTTCTCGCCGCGTGCCTTCTCGTCTCGACCGCTCTCGCCGCGCACGCTATCGGGGAGCCATCGGCAGGCACCCTCCTCCGCGACGGCGTCGTCGTCGACGTCCCCGGCGCCGTCGCCTACGTCATGCATCCCCAGGGAGGCATCGAGGCCCTCGACCTTCAGAAAGGCACTGTGCTCTGGCGCTCCTCGGCGGCGGAACGCCCGCTGGCCCTGGCGGACGGCCTCCTCGTGGCCCAGGCCCCGGCCGGCGCGCGCGGCGAGCTGCGCATCGTGACGCTCGACGTGCGGCAACGCGGCGCCCTGACCGCGCAAGCCGCCCTGCCCATGCCCGCCGGCGTGCGCGCCGAGGCCGCCGAGACCGTCAACCAGAAGTTCCGCGTCACCGCCTCGCCGTCGGCGCAGGGGATCGTCCTCGCCTGGGATTCCCAGGAGCTGCCGAGCTTGCCCCGCCGCAACACCGCCCGGCCCGGGATCGGCACCAAGGCCCTGGCCGCCGGCGAGGAGCCGGAAGCCCGCAGCGGCACGGCGCTCTTCGAGCCGCGCGCCGGACGCCTGCTGGCGATGAAAGCGAAAGCCGCGAACTCCCTGGCTATCGACGCAACGCGGCCGGTGATCGCGAAGAGCCTCTCCGCGCCCACGGCTCCCGAACGCCTCTTCGCCTCTGCCGACGGCCGTTACGTGCTCGCCAGCCGCCGCGTCGAAGAGATCACCTCGCCGGCCCCCTACCTGTGGACGATCTCCGACGCGGAGACCGGCGCCGTGCTCGGCACCCTCCGCTCGCCGGTGTCGATGTCGCCGTTCACCGTCGCCGGCACGCGCCTGGTCCACGTCGCTCCGATCACCAGCCGGCGCGAAGGGTCGAAGTTGACCGACCAGCCGCTCCGCCTCCGCGCCGTGGACCTCGCGACCGGCCAGGAGCTGTGGACGCGCGAGATCCGCGACACCAACTTCCGCGGACCGTTCCCGCTCTGAGCCTCCGAGACTCATCCGTGCCGTGCCGGGGTTTGCGAACCCCGGCACGCGCGGTTCCTCGCGCCCCCCTCGTTACGATGCTCATTCCACGGGCGTTGCCACACCGGCCTGTCCTTAGAGGTCTTTGCGGATTGCTCGATCAATCTGCATCAGCTCCACGGGGGCTCCCTTGACCTCAATCATGGCAACGAGCACGCCCGGGCTTGGACTATTGGGCGGAATAAGGATCTTGTAACCCTCCAGGGCCGCCTCCAGCTCGTCCACTTCGAACGCCACGTGCGGGACCGTTTTGACCAGCTCGGGATAGGGCGCGTCCGCCCAGTACCGTTGCCACTGAATGCCGAAGGGGTTATTGGCATGGTCGCTCACCGTCACCTTGAGCCGAGGCAGATCAATCTCCCCCGCGAAGCGTTCGGTGGTTGGGATGCCGATGTGATTGTATTTCATTTTCATATGTGGATCCCTGCGATATCGAGTCGTCGTCGTGAGCTGTCGCGGAGAGTAGAACGACGCCCGCGGAGGGTCGCGTTCGATCAAGCGGCCACGGCAGCCACCGGTTCCTGCCTCATGCCTTTGATCAGCAGGTACAGCATGATCCACAACTCCCCGAACAGCGCCGGCTGGCTCGCCCGGAAGAGCAGATTCCCATAATCCGGGAAGAGCAGCGATGTCAGGCTGATCGCCAGATAGGCAAAACAGTTGACGATCAGCAAGACACCGAGGAGCCGCGGCAGGAAGCGCGATCTCATCACCAACACTCCGAAGGGGAAGAGCCACAGGCCCCAGAAGATCTCGTTGATCACGTTTCCCTGGCCGTGCAGGCGAAGGAACAGCATGCCGAGAGCGTCCCGCTGCGGTTTGTCGAACGCCGTCAGAAAATCGGCGCCGCGGAAGAGGTTGAGAGCGGCGATATTGCTCAGCACATTTACAAACCCAATGGTGGCGGAGACCAGCACCAGAACCACCAACAGCGAAGCATGGGTTTTGTTCACGCCGCTGAACAAGCGATACAGAGCCATGGCCAGCAGGATGAACATGACCGAGCCGACCAGATCGGCGACGATGCCGAGACGAAAGAGCATCTCGAAGGCGAGGACTTTGCCGGCTGTCGCCGTTGCGTTTCCCGGCACGATGAGCTTGTTGGGAAGATAGATGAGGCTGAAGGGTCCGGTGACCACCATGGACAGATACAGCGCTCCGGCGATGCGTGCGGTCTTGACGGTTGGTTGCATGGCTCTTTCCTTGCTCCGTTATGGACGAACGGTATCGCCGATCATTCCTGTCCCTTCATCTACAGTTGTAGACGCATGAGGGCCGGGAATATTGCCGGTTCGCGGCCGCCGCCATCGATCTCCACGTTGCTTCACGTAGCCAGCTACGACATAGGGCCAGGGAATGACGATGAGATCCATGACAGCCCCGATCGCCATGGCCTTGGTCAGGTCTGTCGATTGGCCGGCCGAGCTCAACGGCAGGTAGACCGCGATCAACCAGATCGACTTGTAGGCCAGTTGCAGGAAAAGCAGAGGCAGCATCTTGAGCGGATACCGGATGCCCAGGCCGGACAGCGCCGAGAGAGCCGCCCAAAAGCAGAAGGCAACGCCTTTCACCGGGTCCCACGTTCCTGTGTGGTTGATGATCGCAGGCCATACGCTGAGCCCGAGCATCACGAAATTACCCAGATAGGCGAATCTCAACAGATACAGACGGAACGTCGAGGTTTCTTCAGCCATTGTGCTCCCCTTGTTGCGATGCGACGCCGAGGCTGCGCAGGATGATCTCGTCAGCGGTCGGTTGCGATTGGATGTAACGGAGCTCGCTCGCGTCCGCCCGCAGTTGCGGAGCGTCGGCGGGC
>DATBGJ010000025.1:0-4028 GCA_036558045.1 Thermoanaerobaculia bacterium | reverse complement strand
CCTTACCTGATCCTCTGCCTGATCGGCGCCGTGTACCTGGGTATCGGCCTGTTCACGCTGCTGCGGCATGGCGGCGGGCAGAGCCTGCTGTTCTATCTCTGGTGCCTGACGTCGGCGGCTCTCTATCTGCTGACGCCGGCGCCGCCGGTGGATGCCGGCTTCGTCGCCATCACGATCTTCGACGCGGTCGCCTACATCCTGCTGCCGGCCCTGACGGTCCACCTGTTCCTCACCTTCCCGTCGCCGCTGTGGGAGTCCCGCCGGCTGCGCCGCTTGGTGCCGTTCCTCTATCTGCCGGCGGCGGCCCTGCTGGCGCTGCAGCTCGACCTCATGCTGGCGCGGGGACGCTGGATCTTCGGCTCGCTGAACGCGGCGCGCATCCAGGCGCTCGACCGCATCGAGCTGTTCCACTTCGTCGCCTTCGCGGTGGCGGCGCTCGCGCTGCTCGCCTGGCGCTTCCGCCGCGGCGCCGCCTGGGAGCAGCAGCGGCAGACGCAGTGGATCGCCTATGGCGTCGTCGGCGGCTACGTTCCGGTCCTCCTCCTCTACTACCTGCCGTATGCCTTCCACCTGCGCGCGCCGGAGCTGCTGACCGCGGTGGCGGTGGTGCCGCTGGCTCTCGTGCCGCTGACCTTCGCCTACGCCATCCTGCGCTACAAGCTGTGGGACATCGAGGTCATCGCGCGCGACACGATCTCGTGGACGCTGACCCTGCTGCTCGGCATCACCGGCTTCTCGCTGGTGAACCTGGCGATCAACCGCGGCCTGCCCGCGGAGCTGCCTCTCGCGCGCAACCTGCTGTCGTTCATCGCCGGCCTCGGCATCGCCGGCGTGCTGGTGCCGGCGCGCGGGACGATTGCCTCGACCCTGGAGCGGCTGCAGTACCGCGACCGTTTCGGCAAGCGCCGCGCGCTCGCCGGGTTCGGCCGCGAGCTGCTCCACGAGCGCGACCTCGGCCGCCTGTGCGGCTCGCTGCTGCATCGCATCGAGGAGGGCGTGGCGCTGCAGAAGACGAACCTCTACCTGGCGCAGGGCGACTCCTTGCTCG
Source organism: Thermoanaerobaculia bacterium (assembly GCA_036558045.1). Lineage (GTDB taxonomy): Bacteria > Acidobacteriota > Thermoanaerobaculia > Multivoradales > UBA5704 > DATARR01. Next base: position 2,980 of record DATBGJ010000025.1, on the reverse strand, counting down.
TCGTCCGCCCGGAGACCGAGCTGCCGGACCGGCTGCCGTTCGATGTCCTCGGCGGTGACTTCTGGCGGCGCGACAGCGAGACCCTCTCCGGCGTGGCCATGCCGGGCGAGCCGCTCTCCCACGCAACGCGCCTGTTCGTGGCCGGCTACCGCTACGCGTTCCCGCTCACGGTGCGCGGCCGCGGGCTCGGCATCGTCCTCGCCGGCTACAAGGAGGAGCGCGCGCCGCTCAACAGCGAGGACACGGAGCTGATCCGCCACCTGCTCAACCAGGTGGCGCTGGCGATCGAGAACGCGCAGCTCGTCGATCAGCTCCAGGTCAAGCTGGAGGAGGTGCAGCAGCTCCAGCTCTACACCGAGGGGATCTTCGAGTCCTCTCCCGCCGGCATCGCCGTGCTCGACGGCAACCGCCGGCTGGTCTCGGTCAACGAGGCGTTCGCCCGCATCGCCGGCAGGAGCCGCGCCGAGATGCTCGGCCGCGGCCTCGAAGAGGCGCTGCCGGTGACGCCGCTGCCCGCTCCCGGCGAGGGACCGGTGGAGGTGAGCTGGTGCGACGCCGCGGGCGCCGAGCGCTACCTGCAGCTCTCGCTCGCCGCCTTCGAGCGCGGCCGCCGGCAGGGGCTCTACATCCTGGTGGCGCACGACGTCTCCGAGCGCGTGGCGATGGAGAACGCGCTGCGCGAGAAGGACCGCCTGGCGGCCCTCGGCATGCTCGCCGCCGGCGTGGCGCACGAGGTCAACACGCCGATCACCGGCATCTCCAGCTATGCCCAGATGCTGCTGGAGGAGACGGCGCAGTCGGACCCTCACTACGAGATCCTCAAGAAGGTCGAGCGGCAGACCTTCCGCGCCGCGCGCATCGTCAACAACCTCCTGGAGTTCGCCCGCAAGCGGCAGAGCGAGCCGAAGCCGGTGGCCGTGGCGCCGCTCGTCGCGGAATGCTTCGACCTGCTCGGCGACCGCCTGGGCAAGCGGCGCATCGAGATCGACTGGACGCCGCCCGCCGAGAAGCTCGAGGTGATGGGCTGCGACGGCGAGCTGCAGCAGGTGTTCACCAACCTGTTCCTCAACGCCATGGACGCCATGAGCGAGACCGGCGGCCGGCTGACGGTCGAGGCCGCCTGCAGCGCCCTGACGGTGACGGTGCGCGTCAAGGACAGCGGTCCCGGGATTCCGGCCGACAAGCTGGAGCGGATCTTCCAGCCTTTCTACTCCACCAAGCTCAATCGCGGCGGGACCGGTCTGGGCCTGTCGATCAGCTATGAGATCGTGCGCCGGCACGGAGGGGACCTGCGAGTGGCGAGCCAGCCGGGAGAGGGAGCCTGTTTCCTGGTGGAGCTACCGCGTTACCATCCTTCCTCCCCGACGAGCGCATGAATATCCTGATCGTCGACGACGAAGAGGTCCTCCAGGACATCCTGACCTCCCTCATCCGGCGGGAGGGCCACACGCCGCTCTCGGCGACGACGGGCGAGGCGGGGATCGCCATGCTCGAGCGCGAAGTGGTGGACCTCGTGCTGCTCGACCTCATGCTGCCCGGCATGCGCGGCATGGAGGTGCTGCGCGAGATCCGCCGGCGCGATCCCGACCAGGTGGTGGTGGTGATCACCGCCTTCTCGTCGATCGAGAGCGCCATCGAGGCGATGCGCGAGGGGGCCTTCCACTACATCCCGAAGCCGTTCAAGAACGAGGAGGTGCTGCTCACCATCCGCAAGGGTCTGGAGCAGCGGCGTCTGACGACGGAGAACCGCTCGCTCAAGGCGCAGCTCCGCCAGCGCTTCGCCTTCGACAACATCATCGGCAAGAGCAAGCCGATGCAGCAGGTCTACGAGCTCATCCAGCTCGCGGCGCCGTCGAAGAGCAACATCATGATCCAAGGCGAGAGCGGCACCGGCAAGGAGCTGGTGGCGAAGGCCATCCACCACCACTCGCGGCGGGCCGAGGGCCCCTTCGTCACCGTCAACTCGGGCTCGATGCCGGCCGACCTTTTGGAGAGCAATCTCTTCGGCCACGTGCGCGGCGCCTTCACCGGCGCGGTCGTCAGCAAGAAAGGGCTCTTCGAGCTGGCCAATGAGGGCTCGATCTTCTTCGACGAGATCGGCAACATCCCGCTCGACACGCAGGCGAAGCTGCTGCGGGTGATCCAGGAGCGGGAGTTCATGCGCCTGGGCGGTCTCGAGACGATCCGGGTGGACGTGCGGATCATCGCCGCCACCAACGCCGAGCTGGAGACGGCCGTACAACAGGGTGCGTTCCGCGAGGATCTCTTCTACCGTCTCAACGTGATCAACGTCACCCTGCCGCCGCTGCGCAAGCGCACCGAGGACATCCCGCTCCTCGCCCAGCACTTCCTCGCCTATTACGCGCGGGAGAACGAGAAGGCCATCCGCGAGATCTCGCCGCAGGCCATGGAGGCGCTGCTCGACTATCACTGGCCGGGCAACGTGCGCGAGCTGGAGAACGCCATCGAGCGCGCCGTCGTGCTCTCCACCTACGAGGTCCTCACCGAGGAGCTCCTCCCCGCCTCCATCCGCCAGCGCGAGTCGGCCGGCCTGCCGCCGCCGACGCTGCCGTCGAACGGCGTCTCCTTCAAGGACGCCGTCAGCGACTATGAGCGGCAGATCATCATCCGCGCCCTGCAGTCCTGCAACGGCGTGCAGAAGCGCGCCGCCGAGCTCCTCCAGGTGAAACCGACCACGCTCCATGAGATGATGAAGCGGCTCAACATCTCATCGGAGAGTCTCGTCGCGTCGTGACGTACCTGAATCCCGCCGGTCTGCCCGCGAAGCCCTCACCTCCCCGGCCCTCCTCTCCCGGAGGGAGAGGAACGAGGCCGTAGGGTGCGCTATGCGCACCGCCAGGCTCATGGTGCGCACAGCGCACCCTACGTTCTCCCCTCTCTCCCTCGGGGAGAGGGTCAGGGGAGTGAGGGCCGCAGGCCACGTACATTTTTGAGCAAGGAAAGGTTTATCCCCATGCTT
>DATBGJ010000024.1:0-3279 GCA_036558045.1 Thermoanaerobaculia bacterium | reverse complement strand
GGCACGATCCGCAGTACCTTTTCCCGTAGCTCGCCGAGAGAGACCGTGCGCTCGCGGAGGGCTCCATCCTCACGCCAGCGCACCGTCACCGGCGTCTCGGCGGGCTCTCCCCGGGCCACCGCGGACTTGAGGTCGCGGAGCCAGGACCCGGTCGGCAGGCCCAGCTCCTCCAGGCCGCTCTTCCACACGTTGACGTGGAACTTCTCCTCCAGCGCGAAGGCCAGACACGGGATCTGATGGTCGAGGAACGTGGCGCGCACCTGGAACGTCTCCTCGTCGAGAAGCACGCCCGGCGCGCTCGATGAGGCTTCGGCGATCTCGCGGCGGAACCCCGTACGGCTGCGGAACAAAGCCATATCCGGACCGTTCTCCGGGCTCACCTCCGACGCCCGCACCACGAAATCGCTCTCGTAGTTGGCTACCAGGTTCCAGGTATAGCCGGCGAGCTTGTGCTCGACCCGGTCGATGAAGCCCGGCGGGCCGAAGAGGTGCAGGATCTTGTCGCGGCCGAGGAAGAGGCGCAGCAAGGCGTCGAAGCCGGCGAAGTGATCCATGTGGGTGTGGGAGACGAAGGCGTGCGTCACTTTCAGGAGCTGGCGGGCCGGCAGCGGCGAGAGGTCCCCGAGGTCGAAGAGCAGGGCCCGGCGCTCGAAGAGGAATTCCACGTACAGCCCGGGATCCCCGAACGGATCGTTGACCAGCCGCGGGTGGAAGAGGGGCTTCATGGCGTTGCGATGGTACCTTGGTCTGGATCGGCGATGCCGATATAGTCCGCCCGGGCACGCCTTCCTCAGGAGGGAATCGATGAACATGGATCGAGCCGCACGGATCACGTACTTCCTGCTGCGCGTCGTCTCGGGTTTGCTGATCTTCCAGGCCGGAGCTATCAAGACCTTCGGCTGGCTCGGCGGCATTCCGCCAAACGGCGGTACGGTGCCGCTGATGTCACAAGTCGGCGTCGGCGGCTGGCTGGAGGTGATCGGCGGCCTGCTGATCATGCTCGGCCTGCTGACCCGTCCCGCCGCGTTCATCCTCTCCGGCGAGATGGCGGTCGCCTACTGGCAATTTCACTTCGCGGGGCATGGCGGCTGGCCGGCACAGAACCAGGGCGTGCCCGCCGTCCTGCTCTGCTTCATCTTCCTGTACATCGCCGCCCGGGGCGGCGGCGAATGGAGCCTCGATGCGCTGCTCCGGCGCAAACGTGGAGAGGTGCCGGAGCGGGCTGCCGCTTAGCGTTCCACCCAGTAATTCGGCGCTTCCTTGGTGATCACCACGTCGTGGGCGTGGCCTTCCTTGAGGCCGGCGGGGGAGATGCGGACGAAGCGGGCCTTGGTGCGCAACTCGGCGATGGTGGAGCAGCCGGCGAGGCCCATGCCGGAACGCAGGCCGCCGGTGAGCTGCGGCAACATCTGGTGCAGGCTTCCCTTGTGGGGCACCATGCCTTCGATCCCCTCGGGCACGAGCTTGGCGAGGCTGCCGTTGCCGCCGCCGTTCTCCTGGAAGTAGCGGTCGGCGCTGCCACTCGCCATGGCCGAGAGCGAGCCCATGCCGCGGTAGGCCTTGAAGGTGCGCCCCTGGTAGAGGATGGTCTCGCCGGGGCTCTCCTCGGTGCCGGCGAGGAGCGAGCCGATCATCACCGACTCGGCGCCGGCCACCAGGGCTTTGCTGACGTCGCCGGAGAACTTGATGCCGCCGTCGGCGATGACCGGCACGCCGTGCTCGGCGGCGGCCCGCGCGCAGTCCACGATCGCCGTAACCTGCGGCACTCCGGCGCCGGTGACCACGCGGGTTGTACAGATGCTTCCCGGCCCGATGCCCACTTTCACCGCGTCGGCGCCGCGCTCGATCAGAGCGAGCGTCCCCTCGGCGGTGGCCACGTTGCCAATGACGAGCTTCACTTCCGGGAAGCGCTCGCGCAGGCGCGCCGCCGCGTCGAGCACGCCGCGGCTGTGGGCGTGCGAGGAGTCGAGCACGAGGAGGTCCGCCTTGGCCTTGACCAGCGCCGCCGCCCGGTCCAGATAATCGCCGCTGGCGCCCACCGCCGCGCCGACGCGCAGCCGTCCGAGCTCGTCCTTGCAGGCGTTGGGATACTGCATCATCTTCTGGATGTCCTTGACGGTGATCAGCCCCTTGAGGTTGCCGTCGCGGTCCACCACCAGCACCTTCTCGATGCGGTGCTTGTGCAGCAGCGCCTTGGCCTGCTCCAGGGTGGTCCCCTCGGGGACGGTGACCAGGTCCTCCTTGGTCATCAGGTCGCCGATCGACTTGTCGAGATCCTCCTCGAAACGCAGGTCGCGGTTGGTGAGGATGCCGACCAAGTGGCCCTCGGCGCTCGTCACCGGCACGCCTGAGATCTTGTAGCGGGCCATCACCGCCAGCGCCTCGCGGATGCTCTGGTCCGGACGCATGGTGACCGGATCGACGATCATCCCGGCTTCGCTGCGCTTCACCTTGTCCACCTCTTCGGCCTGGACCGCGATCGGCAGGTTCTTGTGCACGATGCCGATGCCGCCCTCCTGCGCCAGCGCGATCGCCAGGCGGGACTCGGTGACGGTGTCCATGGCGGCCGAGAGGATCGGGATGTTCATGCTGATCCCGCGGCACACCCGGGTGCGGAGGTCCACGTCGTTGGGATGGGTCTCCGAGAGGCCGGGGACGATGGACACGTCGTCGAAGGTGAGAGCGAGGCGCGGCTCGAGGTCGGTCATGCGTGTAGGGATCTCCCTGTACGAAAAGGGCGGCCGTCAAGGCCGCCCCGATTCTATTCCCGGCCGGCGCTCTCTCATCCCACCGTCACCGCCGCGCCGTGGCACTTCTTGTACTTCTTGCCCGAGCCGCAGGGGCAGGGATCGTTGCGCCCCACCTTGGCGTCGCGGTGGACGGTCGGCTGCGGCCGCTGACCCTCGACTTTGGGCGGCGCGGAGAGCTCGATCTTCGGCGCCGTCCGCTGCTGGCGGACGCGCTGCTCGATCATCTGCTCCTCCGTCACCGGCTCGAAGCGGAAGAGCTTCTGCACGATGTCGTTCTCCACCCGCTCGCGCATCATGTCGAAGAGGTCGAAGCTCTCCTTCTTGTACTCCTGGAGCGGATCGCGCTGGCCGTAGCCGCGCAGGCCGATGCCCTCCTTCAGGTGGTCGAGGCTGTAGAGGTGGTCCTTCCACTGCGTGTCGACGATCTGCAGCATGACGTCGCGTTCGACGCGCTGCAGGATCTCGCGGCCGACGATGGCTTCCTTCTCGTCGTACGACTGCACGATGAGATCCCAGAGCTGGTCGTGGA
>DATBGJ010000023.1:0-5454 GCA_036558045.1 Thermoanaerobaculia bacterium | reverse complement strand
CCACAAGGTGGGTTCTGACGGCATGATCGCCGCCGCGGACCAGGGAGACGACTTCGCCCCCGGCGACCCCATCTACCTGACGATGAAGGTCGGCGACGCTCCCGCCGGCTCCGAGGTGAAGGTGGTCTGGTACGGACCGGGCGAGATGAAGGTCAAGGAAGAGTCGAAGGCGGTCAACCAGGGCGACAAGTACCTCACCTTCGAGGCGGCCAACACCGGTTCCTGGCAGAAGGGCGACTACCGGGCCGAGGTCTGGATCGGCGACGAGAAGGTCAACCAGCAGGAGCTGCAGATCGTCGACCAGAGCGAGGCCGGGAAGTAAAGACCGTACACAACTCAATCCTTTCATAACGGCGGCGCCGGGATGGGTCCCCGCGCCGCCGTTTTCTTTCACCTTCTCGCGGTCCAACCTGGTATAGGGCTTGCTTTCCCTCCCCCAGTCAATGGCGGTCCGGGCGCAGACCGGGGCCGTCTCAACCTAGGGGGGACATCAAAGATGAGAGCTTCAAAGCTATTAGCGCTGCTGTTGGTATCCGCATTGCCGCTCGCCATCGCTTGCAAGACGAAGGAGAATGCGGAGTACGACGACAAGAGCGATACCGCGACGCAGACCACCGAGCAGGAGATCGCCGGCACCAACGCGCCGAACGACCTCAACCCCGTCGAAGCCCAGACCATGGTCGACGACGTGACCATCGGCCACAAGGTCGGCGCCGACGGCATGATCGCGGCCGCCGACCAGGGAGACGACTTCGCCCCCGGCGATCCCGTCTACGTCACGATGAAGGTGGCGGACGCTCCGGCCGGCTCGAAGATCAAGGTGGCCTGGTATGGTCCCGGCGAGACCAAGATCAACGACGAGGAGAAGACCGTGAACCAGGGCGACCAGTATCTGACGTTCCAGGCCGACACGGGCTCCTGGAAGAAGGGCGACTACCGCGCCGAGGTCTGGATCGGCGACGAGAAGGTCAACCAGCAGGAGTTCAACCTCACCGACAAGAGCGGGGCCGGCAAGTAAAGCCGGGCCTCTGCGAGATCGACGAACGCTTTCTCTCCCACGGCGGCGCGGGATCGTCCCGCGCCGCCGGTATTCATGAGACGCCTCTCTCTCCTCTGCGGCTTCCTGCTGACGTTCCTCGGCTGCGCCCGGCTGCGGCCGACGCCGGTGCCTCTACGAACGATCAAGTACCCGGGCGGCGGCCAGCCGCGAACGCTCGTCGTGCTGCTGCCGGGCCGTTACGACAGTCCGGAGGATTTCGGCCGCTCCGGCTTTCCGGAGACGGCGGCGCGGGCCGGCGCGCAGGCCGACATGGTGGCCGTGGGCGCCCACCTCGGCTATTACCTGAAGAGGACGATCGTGGAGCGCCTGCACGAGGACGTGATCGCTCCGGCGCGCCCGCGCTACGAACGGATCTGGCTGGTGGGCGTCTCCGTCGGCGGCACGGGCGCGCTGGCCTACGCCGAGCGGCATCCCGAGAACGTGGACGGCCTCGTGCTGCTGGCGCCCTTCCTCGGCGAGGAGAAGGTCGTCGGCGAAGTGGCCGCCGCCGGCGGGCTGCGCGGCTGGACCCCGCCGCAGCCGCTGGCGCCGGACGACTACCAGCACCGGCTCTGGGCCTGGCTCGAGCGCTACGCGGCCGGGTCTGAAGGACAGATCCCTCTCTATCTCGGCTATGGCACGCGCGACTCCTTCGCGCGGGCGAACGGGATGCTGGGCGAGGTGCTGCCGCCGGAGCGAGTCTTCACGGTTTCAGGCGGTCACGATTGGAAGGCCTGGCGGGTGCTGTGGGAGAAGCTCGCGCCCGTGCTGGTCGCTCCCCTCAGGCCCGCGCCCGGCGGCGCGGGGCGTCGAGAGTGACGTAGTCCAGCTCGCGGTCCTCGCGCACCGCCCGCAGCAGCATGCCGCCGCGCTTCATGTCGCCGGCGCCCGCGAAGTCGCGCGGAAAGAGCAGGCGGCCGCCGAACACGGGGAGGAGGAGGTCGACGTACTTGCCGGTGGCGACGCTGCCGAGCAGCACGACGTCGAAGGCGGGGGCGATCTCGTTGAGCCGCTCGGCGTGCTGGCGCAGCGGCTCGCAATAGGCATGGTTCTTCAGATCGATCGGCGTGCCGCGCAACTTCTTCATCCGCTCCGGCGTGAGGCGCCAGCTCGGCGGCATCAGGCCGAACCCCGGAGCGATGACCAGGATGCCGTCGTCCTCGCTGCCCAGCGCCAGCTCCGGCGGCGGCGCCGCGAAGTGGCGCGCGTAGGCGATCTTGCCCCGGAAGTAGAGCGAGCTCATGAAGGTGAACGCCTCGCCGATCGGCACTCCCTCGGGGCTGCGGTAGCGCTCGGCGGCGCCGAAGCGGGCTTGCGGCGAGGTGAGCTGCGCCGCCCGCACGCCTTCCGGTCTGGCGGGCGAGAGGAGGAAGACGCGCGGCTCGCGGTCGCCGGTTTCCATAACGAATGGGTTAACGGGTGACCGCTTGTTGCGCATTCCCGCAATCAGGGAGGACGACCTGCGGCCGCCCCGCGCCCGAGCAGCAACGCGTCGGCGCCGTCGGCGGGAACGGGCTCGGAGATGAAGTAGCCCTGGCCGTATTCGCAGCCGAGGGCGTGCAGCTTCCGCTGCTGCTCCGCCGTCTGGATGCCTTCGGCGATGACCTCCATGCCGAGCTGGTGGGCGAGCGTGACGATGGCCTTGACGATCGCGAGGTTCCCCTCGGCCTCCTCGATCCGCGAGGTGAAGGAGCGGTCGATCTTCAGCAGGTCCATGGGGAAGCGGTGCAGGTAGTTGAGCGAGGAGTAGCCCTTGCCGAAATCGTCGAGGAAGAGCTGCACCCCCATGCTCTTGAGGCGAGAGAAGCGGCTCGCCGCCGAGTCGGCGTGACGGATGATCACGCCTTCAGTGATCTCCAGCCCGAGGCAGGCGGGTTCGAGGCTGGAGACCGCGAGGGCCTCCTCGATCTGCTCGAAGAGGTCGGCCTGGAAGAACTGCTTGTTGGAGAGGTTGACGCTGAGCTTGAGGCCGGCGTGCTCGGGGTGCTTGCGCTGCAGCTCGCGGATCTGCCGGCAGCCTTCGAGGAGCACGAAGCGGCCCATCGGCACGATGAGGCCGGTCTCCTCGGCCACGCCGAGGAACTCGTCCGGCGGCAGCAGGCCGCGCCGGGGGTGGTGCCAGCGCAACAGGGCCTCGAACCCCGCCACCTCGCCGCGCGCGAGGTCGATGAACGGCTGGTAGTGGATGCGGAGCTGACCGCGGTCCACGGCCCGCCGCAGGTCGGTCTCGAGCTGCAGGCGGGCCATGACGAAGCGGTGCATGACGCGGTTGAACACCACGTGGCAGGCGCGGCCCGAGGCCTTGGCCCGGTACATGGCGGTGTCGGCGTCGCGCAGCAGGTCCTCCGGCCGCTCGTACTCGGGGGTGTGGACGGCGATGCCGAGGCTGGCGGTGATGAAGACCTCGTGGCCGCCGAGGTTGATGGGATCGGCGAGGCGGTCGTGGATGCGCTCGGCCACGCGCACGGCGTCGTTGACGTCGCGGCCGCCTTCGAGGAGGATGGCGAACTCGTCGCCGCCGACGCGGGCGATGGTGTCCGCCGGGCGCAGCACGCCGGCGAGCGAGCCGGCGATCTGGATCAGCAGCTCGTCTCCCACCAGGTGGCCCAAGCTGTCGTTGACGAGCTTGAAGCGGTCGAGGTCGAGGAACAGCACCACGGTCATCCGCTCGGGCTCGCGGCGCGAGCGCTCCATCGAGAGGCGCAGGCGGTCCATGAACAGCGCGCGGTTGGGCAGGCCGGTGAGCTCGTCGTGCAGGGCGTCGTGGAGCAGCTTCTCCTCGGCCTGCTTGCGGTCGGTGATGTCGCGGGAGTTGAGGACGATGCCGGCGACGGCGGGCTGGCCGAGGAGGTTGGAGGCGGTCGATTCGAGGACGCGCCAGGAGCCGTCGCGATGGCGCAGGCGGTACTCGAAGGTGACGATCTCGCCCGGCTGCTCGATCAGCTTGCGCAGGGCCTCGTCGACGACGTTGTGGTCCTCCAGGTGCACGAGGTTGCGGATGTCGCGGCCGGCGTGCTCCTCGGCCGCGATGCCGAGGAAGCGCTGGTGGGAAGGGCTCTCGTAGCGCACGACGCCGCCGGCGTCGAGGATGGAGATGAGGTCCGAGGCGTTCTGCACCAGGGAGCGGAAGCGCTCCTCGCTGGAGCGCAGGGCCTCCTCGGCGCGCCGGCGGTCGGTCACGTCCTCGAGGGCTCCCTCGTAGCGCAGGACCTCGCCGCCGTCGCCGCGGAAGGCCCGCACGGTGAAGCGCACCCAGATGACCGAGCCGTCGAAGCGCCGCACCCGCGCCTCGAAGCTCTGCACCGAGGTGGCGCCGTGCATGTCCCGCTGCCAGCTCCGGCGGTCCTCGGGGTCGACGTAGATGTCGGCGACGTTCGTCTCCAGCAGCGACTTCAGGCTCGGATAGCCGAGGATCCGCACCAGGGCGGAGTTGGCGTCCAGCATGCGGCCGGCGGGCGTCGTGCGGTAGAGGCCGACGGGCACGCCTTCGAACAGGCTGTGATAGCGCTCCTCGGACTCGCGCAGGGCCGCCTCCGCCCGCTTGCGTTCCGTAATGTCGCGGGCGAAGGCGCAGAAGCACTGGCGTCCCTGGTAGTCGAGATAGTTCAGGCTGACCTCGGCGGGGAACCGCCCGCCGTCCTTCCGCAGGTGCACGGCCTCGAAGGTGAAGGGACCCTCCGCGCGAACCCGCCCGGAGAGGGCCTGGAACAGGTTGGCCGACTCCGGCGGGAGGATGTCGGGAACCGAGAGCGCGAGCAGCTCCTCGCGGCTGTAGCCCGTCAAGGCGCAGGCCGCCTCGTTGACGTAGAAGAAGCGGCCGTCGGAGTCGGCCCAGAAGGCGCCCTCCCCCGCGTGGTCGAGGAGGAACTGGGTGAGGCGCAGGACGGCCTCGTCCTTCCTTCTCTGCGTGATGTCAGTGACGATGGCGAAGGAGCCGAGGAAGCGGCCCTCGCGGTCGAAGATGCCGCGCGGCGACTCGATGGTGGTGAGGCGGCTGCCGTCCTTGGCCGTCAGATCCAGCTCGTAGGAGCTGTTCTCGCCGTGGCGGCGCCGCTCCACCTCCCGCTCGAAGAGCGCCCGGTTCTTCTCGTCGAGGAAGTCGGAGACCGGCCGGCCGACCAACTCCTCCGGGCGGAAGCCCAGCATGCCGCAGATCCGCTCGTTGACGTAGATGACGCGGAGCCCGGGGTCGATGACCACCAGGCCGTCCTGCATCGTGTCCGCGATCAGGCGGAAGGTCTCCTGGTTCTCCAGGAGGTTCCGGGACTGGGTGTCGTCCAAGAGCAGCGCTCGCACCGAGGAGTCCTCTCCGGCTGATCGAACTTATGTGGAAAACCCGACGGATTATATCCTTTTGGGATACTGGACGCTGTGCCTGCTCGACCTCACCCCTGGTGTCCGATCCCGCCGCTGCC
>DATBGJ010000022.1:0-2990 GCA_036558045.1 Thermoanaerobaculia bacterium | reverse complement strand
GCGGCCGTGATGGCCTCACCGACGGCGGCGCCGGCCTGGATCCGCTCAAGCAGGGCGTGCTGAGAGGGCGTCAGCGGATAGCGCCGCACGATGAAATCGCGGCGGAGGACGGCCACGCGCTCGTCCGCGGGCTCGGGGAGCGGAATCTCCTCTCCCTCTTCAGCCCGGCGCGCCGCCGTGAAGTAGGCGTTGACCGGGTAGCGGAAGGAGAGAAGGCGCAGGCAGACCACTGGCTCCAATCTCGCCTCGGCGAAGCGCTCGGCGGGGAAGGATTGCAGCGCCTCCGGCGTCAGCAGCGGCTGGCCCTCGACGCCGGGGCCGTCGAACACCTTGGCGACCGTCCATTCGAGGGTGGCGAGATCGACGAGGAAGTCCGGCCAGTCCACGCCGACGGCCGTCTCGCGCTCGGGCCGGGTCTCGTCCAGGAAGCGGGCGAAATTCTCTCCCAGGCGGTCCAGCGTGTAGCTGCGCGAGGGGTAGCGCTGCAGGTACTCGAAGGCGAAGCTGTCGAAGATCTCGTCGCCCAGGGCGCGCTTGAGCACGGGATAGCAGGCGCCGAGGCACTCCAGCAGCCGGGCGTAGTAGGCGTTGGCATAGATCGAGAGTCGCTCGGCCGCCGTGAGGTTGCGCGAGCGCCGCACCACCGCCTCCAGCTCGCCGCGGTTCAAGCGGATCAGCTCCTGCGCTTCCGCCGAGGCGGCGCCGCCGCGGACTCCCTCGGGGTGCGTGACCACCGCCTGGAACCAACGCTGCACCACGTCCAGCGAGCGGGGCTCGCCCATCATTCGACCTCGGGCCGGATGTGGTGCAGCGGATGGAAGACATTGGCGCCGGCGGCCGCGGGCTCCGGCATCTCCTCGTCCGCGGCGGGCGCGGGCTCCGGCAGGTGATCGTCCATGAACTGCCTGGCCTTCAGCACCTCGGCGTGCACCACGGGAAAGGGCGGAATGCTGGCGTCCCACTCCAGCAGCGTGGAGACGCCGCCGGTGAGCTGGTGGGCCGTGCGGTAGAGCTCCCAGACCGGATCGATGACGTGGTGGTCGTGGGTGTCGATCAGGTGCGTGGTGTAGTCCGTGTGGCCCGCGAGATGGAACTGGACGATCCGCTCGTGCGGCAGCGAGCGGATGAACGCGTCCGGGTCCATGTCGTGGTTGAAGCTCGACACGTAGACGTTGTTGACGTCGAGCAGCAGGCCGCAGTCGGCCTCCTCGGCGAGCCGCGTGATGAACTCCCACTCGTCCATCGTCGAGTCCTGGAAGGTGACGTAGGAGCTGGGGTTCTCCAGCACGAACGGCCGCTCGAGCACGTCCTGGACGACGCGCACCCGCGCGATGACGTGGCGCAGCGTCTCCTCGGTGAACGGCACCGGCAGCAGGTCGTGGGTGTTGCGGCCGAGGACGCCGGTCCAGCAGAGGTGGTCGGAGATCCACCGCGCGCCCACCTCCGCCGCGAGCCGCTTGAGCTTCTTCAGGTACTCGAGGTCCAGCGGATCGGTGGAGCCGATGGAGAGCGACACCCCGTGCATGACGACGGGATAGCGCTCGGCGATCTGCTGCAGCACGTACCGCGGCCGCCCCTGCGAGTCGACGTAGTTCTCGCTGATGATCTCGAACCAGTCCACCGCCGGCTGGTGCTGCAGGATGTGGTCGAAGTGGACGGACCGCAGGCCCACTCCGAGGCCGAGGTTGGCGTGTCCGAGGCGGGGGGCGGGCATGGGGGAGAGCCTTCAGAAAGTCCGTGGAGAAAGTCTAAGGGGTGCCCTTCGAAACCTCACCCCCTGTCCCCCTCTCCAGCGGAGCTGGAGAGGGGGACCGCAGGGTTAGGGTCGAGCGGGCTGGACGTCCTACTTGCCGCACGAATCCGGCGCGGCGCCGAACTTCTTGCCGGCCTTGTTCATCGCGGCCTCGAAGTTGGACCGCGCCTTCGTCCAGGCGTCGCCCTTGATCGGCACGGCGCAGCTCCCCTTGCCCTTGCAGTCGTTGACGCCCTCGCTGCCCTGGTTCTTGCAGTCGTTCGAGCCGGCGCAGCCATGGGCCTCGGCGGTGGCGCACTTGCCCATGCCGGCGCACTCGTTGTCGCCGCCGGCGCCGTTCCCCTTGCAGGAGTTCAGGCCGCAGCAGCCGTGTTTCTCCTGCGCTCCGCCCTTCTCGTCGGCGAACAGCCGCTTGCCGCCCAGCATGGAGCCGGCGAGCACGCCGCCGAACGCGGCCAGGGTCAGCTTGCCGAAATCCCTTCTGCTGACGTCATCCTTCTTCATCTCGGCCTCCTCTGGAAATGGGTCCAAAGCTTCTCCGGAAGCTCGGCGCTCGCACCGGCCCCCGGTACGTCACTCGTGGCGCGGAATGACGCCTGAGTCTACTCCTAAGTACGCATTGAGGCGAGGAGGGGATGGGTCACCAGCTCATCCGGTACAGCATCCAGTACACCACCACCCCCGTCACCGAGACGTAGAGCCAGATCGGCAGCGTCCAGCGGGCGATCTTCCGGTGGTGGGCGTAGCGTCTGTGCCCGGCGCGCCAGACGGTGATGGCGGCGAGGAAGGGAACCGTAGCCGCGAGCAGCGTGTGGGTGATCAGGATGGCGAAGTACACCGTGCGCGCCGTGCCGGTGCCAGGGAAATGCTTCGAGCCGACCTGTGCGTGGTAGACGAGGTACGAGGTCAGGAACAGCGCCGAGCAGACCAGGGCGGCGATCATGACGTTGCGATGCGCCACGAAATGTCGCCGCCGGATCAGCACCCAGGCGATCACCAGCAGGATGGCGGCGACGGCGTTGAGCGTGGCGTTGAGGGCGGGGAGGTCCTGGACCTGCAGCATCTTTTCTTAGCTTTGTCCCCCTCTCTACCTTTGGGAGAGAGGGGTTAGGGGAGTGAGGGCTTCGGAGGGCACCTACCCCGCCGGAGCCGCGGCCGGAGCCGCCGCGGGCGTTGCTGCCGGCACCGGCACCGCCGGTGGCTTCGGCGCCATGGTGGCCAGCCACTGGTCGAAGTC
>DATBGJ010000021.1:0-2813 GCA_036558045.1 Thermoanaerobaculia bacterium | reverse complement strand
CCGCGCTCCTGGGCCTCGCCACGATCTACGAGAAGAACGCCCAGGTGGAGAGCGCCGTGAAGTACCTGCGCCGCGTCCTCGAAGCCGATCCGGAAAACGCCGAAGGCAGGTTCCGCCTGGCGATGAACCTCAAGCGGCAGGATCAGATGCCGGAGGCCCGCAAGCTCCTCGAGGGGCTGACGGCGTCCACCGATCCTTCCTGGGTCACGCCGCTGGCGTACCAGGAGCTGGCCCGCCTCGCCAGCGACCAGGAGAAGCCCGCCGAGGCGGAGAAGGTGCTGCGGCAGGCCCTCGAGCGCTTCCCGGACGACGCGCGGCTCACCATCCAGCTCGCCGCCGCGCTCGACCGCAAGGGCGAAGGCCGCGAAGCGACCGTCCTGATCGCCAAGATCCTCGCCTCTCCCTCCTCCCGCGAGGCTTCCTCCGCCCGTTACCTGTACAACACGGTGCGGCCGGAGGCCTTCGCCGAGGCGCGCTCGTTCCTCGCCGAGAACTCCCGCACCCGCCTGCCGGTGCTGGCGCAGGCCTTGACCTCGCAGGCCGACGTGGCGATCACGGAGGTGGGGCGATGACCCGGCGCGCCTCGCTCCTCGCCCTGACCCTGAGTCTCCTGCTCGCCGGCGCGGCGTCCGCCCAGGTGGCGGTCAGCATCCTCAGCCCGACGGCCGACCAGCCGGTGTTCGGACCCGTCGACGTCAAGGTCGGCGTGCAGGCCCGCGAGCCGATCGACCGCGTCGAGGTCTTCCTCAACGGCAAGCTGATGGGCTCCTCGAAGACCCCGCCCTTCCGCGTCCGGGTGGACGCGGGCGACGACAATGCGCGGCGCGAGTTCCGCGCCGTCGCCTACACCAAGTCCGGAGCCAGCGGGGCCGACGTCCTGGTGACGAACCCGGTGCAGATCATGGACGAGCTCGACCTCAAGCTGCGGGCTCTCTTCGTCAGCGTGACCACGGACGGCTCGCGCAACCTCAACCTGGCGCAGGAGGATTTCCAGGTCCTCGACAACGGCGCGCCGCAGGAGATCGTCACCTTCGGCCGCGACGAGCTGCCGCTGACCGCCGTGCTGCTCCTCGACACCAGCGAGAGCATGCGGGAGAAGGAGATCGAGGCCGTGCGCCAGGGCGCCAAGGCCTTCCTCGACGGCATGAAGCCGGCCGACGAAGCCATGGTGGCGCTGTTCTCCGACCGGCTGCTGCGGCTGACGCCTTTCACCTCCGACAAGGCGGCCCTCGCCTCCACGCTCAGCGGCGTCAAGTCCGGCGGCGGCACCGCCGTCAACGACTTCCTCTATCTCTCGCTCAAGGCGTTGGAGATGCGCCAGGGCCAGCGCGTGGTGGTGCTGTTCTCCGACGGCTCGGACGTGCACAGCGTCCTGCCCGCCTCCGACGTCCTGTGGAAGGCGCGCGCCGGCCAGGCGATGATCTACTGGATCCAGCTCGGCGGTAAGCACAACTCCTTCACCTCCTCCTGGCGCGACTACGCGGCCAACGATCGCGAGTACGACGACCTGGAGAAGGCGGTGCGCGAGAGCGGCGGCCGCATCCTGCCCATCGAGCGCGCCGGCGAGCTCACCTTCGCCTTCAGCAACATCCTCCAGGAGCTGCGCCAGCAGTACGCCCTGGGCTATTACCCCAGCAACGCCAAGGGCGACGGCAAGTGGCACAAGATCGACGTGCGCGTGAAAGGCTTCGGCGAGAAGGTGCGGCACCGCGAGGGGTACGCGGATTACTAGGGCTTGACCCTCCCGTAACGTGAGGCTTTATCCTCCTTTCTGGCCGCCTGGAGGCGGCGGAAAGGAGGATGGGCATGGGGCCTCCGCCCTGGAAGGTGGGCGAGCTGGCCAAGCGGACGGGAGTGTCCGTGCGGGCGCTCCATCACTACGACGAGATCGGTCTGCTCTCGCCCTCGCAGCGCACGGCCGCGGGCTACCGTCTCTACACCGGAGCCGACGTGATCCGCTTGCAGCAGATCAGGTCGCTCCGCAACCTGGGATTCTCCCTGGAGGAGGTCCGGCGTTTCTTGAGCCGGCCCGACGTTTCACCCGAGAGCGTGCTGCAGCTCCAGATCGCGCATCTCAAGGAGCAGATCGAGCTGCAGCAGCGCCTCTGCGATCGCCTGGAGGCGATGGCCCGGCGCTGGCGCTCGGAGGAGACGGTCTCCACCGAGGAGTTCCTGCAAGTCATCGAGGTGACGAACATGTTGGACAAGTACTACACCCCGGAACAGAGGGAAGAGCTGAAGCAGCGTGGCGAGGCGCTCGGCGGCGAGAGGATCCGTCAGGCCGAGGGCGAGTGGAAGGAGCTCATGGAACAGGTGCAGGCCGAGATGGACCGCGGCACGGACCCGGCGGACGAGCGGGTGCAGCAGCTCGCCCGGCGCTGGTCGGGCCTCGTGCGCGAGTTCACCGGCGGCAATCCCGGCATCGAGAAGGCCGTCGGGCGCGTGTGGCAGGAAGAGACGACCGTCGCCGGCATCGACGCCGCGAACATGCGGCGGCTGATGGAGTACATCGGCCGGGCGGGAGCGGCGGGGAAGGGGGGTTGACGATTTTTTAGGTCTGCCTTGTCCGCCGGCGCTGCCGCACCGGGCTATCGAAACGTCGCTTCTCTGAAGCGAATCGCCCTCTGGGCGACTTCTCGATAGCCCGGTGCGGGAGCGCCGGGCACATAGCAGCCTACACCACCGCGATCCCCGCCGGTCCCTCCAGCACCTCTCCCACCGCCGCCGCCTTGTGGCCGCTCGCGAGGAGCGCGTCGAGGAGCGCCGGCGCGTTTTCAGCGGGCACCGCGAGCAGCAGGCCGCCCGAGGTCTGG
>DATBGJ010000020.1:0-2187 GCA_036558045.1 Thermoanaerobaculia bacterium | reverse complement strand
TTCGAGAACGGCCCGCCCGCCGTCAAGGCCGACCTGCTGGTCCTGGGCGACGGCTACGCCGCCTCCGAGAAGGAGAAGTTCCACGCCGACGTCAAGCGGCTGACGGACGCCCTCTTCGCCGTCGAGCCGTTCAAGAGCCATCGCGCGGATTTCAACGTGCGGGCCATCGACGTCGTCTCCCCGGCCTCCGGGGTCACCGACCCGCGCACCAACACCTGGCACAAGACGCCGCTGGGGCTCGCCTACAACGCCTTCGACTCCGAGCGCTACATGCTCACCTTCGCCGACGAGGCGGTGCGTGAGGCGGCGGCCCAGGCCCCCTACGACGCCCTCATCCTGCTCTCCAACAGCCGCAAGTACGGCGGCGGCGGCATCTTCAACCTGTGGAACACGGCGGCCGTGGACAGCGCCGAGTCCGCCTACCTGGTGGTGCACGAGCTCGGCCACGCCTTCGCCGGCCTCGGCGACGAGTACTACACCTCGCAGGTGGCCTACGAGACGCTCAACCCGCCCGGCAGCGAGCCCTGGGAGCCGAACGTGACCGCTCTCCTCGATCCCGCGCACCTCAAATGGGGAGACCTCGTGGCGCCCGGAACGCCGCTCCCCACACCCTGGAACCAGGAGGCCTTCGACAAAGTCATGCTCGGTTTCGAGAAGCGGCGGCGGGAGCTGCGCGAGAAGAACGCTCCCGAAGAGGAGATGGAAGCGCTCTTCCGCGAAGCCCACGAGAAAACCGAGCCGATGCTGCGCGCCGAGCCGTACTTCGGCAAGGTGGGAGCCTTCCAGGGCGCCTCCTACGAGGCCAAGGGGCTCTACCGTCCCGAGGTGGACTGCATCATGTTCAGCCGCAACCCGAAGTCGTTCTGCGCGGTGTGCGCGCGGGCCATCGAGCGGATCATCCGCATGTACACGGAGTGAGAGAGCCAAAGGACAAAAAGGACACCAACGACAAAAGGACATGCTTTTCTTCCTTGCTGTCCTTGAAGTCCTTCCTGTCCTTTTCAGGAGGGGAAACTCATGCGTGACCAACTCAACCGCCGCGATTTCATCCGCGCCGGTGCCGCCGCCGGCGTGGCCTTGACCTCGCCGCGGGTCTTCGCACAGGCTCCGGCCGTGACCACCTCAAAAGGCGCCAGACCGGTCGTGATCTCCTCGGCCAACGGCAACGTCTACAAGAACGGCGGCGACGTCACCTGCGTGCAGAAGGCTTTCACCATGATGACGCAGGGCGCCGACGTGCTCGACGCCCTGATCGCCGGCGTCAACATCGTCGAGCTCGATCCCGAGGACGACAGCGTCGGCTACGGCGGCCTGCCCAACGCCGAGGGCGTCGTGCAGCTCGACTCCTCGTGCATGCACGGCCCGAAGAAGCGGGCCGGCGCCGTGGCCTCGCTCGAGGGCGTGCGCACGCCGTCGCTCGTCGCCAGGGCGGTCATGGAGCAGACGGACCACCACCTGCTGGTCGGCAAGGGCGCGCAGGAATTCGCCCGCAACATGGGCTTCAAGATCGAGGACGATCTGAACACCGAGAAGTCGCGGCGCCTGTGGCTCGAATGGAAGCGCCGCACCGACCCCGAGCACTACCTCGACCCCCAGGAGCGCGCCGAGGCCGGCTACCGCGTCGGCGTGCAGATGGCGCGCGAAGGGCTCATCGACATCCGCCACCTCTGGGGCACCATCAACTGCGACGGCGTCAACGCCAAGGGCGAGATCTGCGGCGTGACCACGACGAGCGGCCTCGCCTGGAAGATCCCCGGCCGCGTGGGAGATTCGCCCATCCTCGGCGCCGGCCTCTACGTGGACGGCACCGTCGGCGCCGCGGGCTCCACCGGCCGCGGCGAGGCCAACCTCTACAACCTCTCGTCGTTCCTCATCGTCGAGGCCCTGCGCCGCGGCGCGCACCCCAAGGACGCCGGCATGGAAGCGTTGAAGCGGGTGGTTTCCAACACCGTCGAGAAAAGGTTGCTGAACGACCGCCGCCAGCCCAATTTCGGGCTCAACTTTTATGTTTTGAACGCGCGGGGGGAGCACGCGGGGGTCTCGATGTATCCCTCGAAATACGCCGTCTGCGACGAGGGCGGTCCGCGGACGCTGCCGACGGAGGCGCTGTTCGAGGGGCAGCCGTAGGAGCGCCCCTTCGGGGCGGGCCCTCACTCTCCCAACCCTCTCTCTCCCCGCCTCCCCCCC
>DATBGJ010000019.1:0-3275 GCA_036558045.1 Thermoanaerobaculia bacterium | reverse complement strand
GGTCAAGCGCGCTGCCTCGCGCTTGCTGACGCTCGCTGCGCTTGGTACGGAACGCTTGATACGAAGGGCTCCGCGCATGCCTTGAACGGCTCCGCGGACCCGCGCCGGCAGCGCTGCTGCGCCCCCTCCGAGCGGAAGCCTTTACGCTGCCAGCGCGCTCGCGTGGGCGCTCAGCGCGCCGAGCTTGGCGTGCCACAGCGCCAGGGCCTCCTTCCTCTCCTTCCAATAGTCGTACAGAGCGTAGGTGCCCTCTACCTCTCCCTTGACGTGGTTGAGCAAGGCTTCCCCGACCTCCCGCCTCACGCCCAGGCTCTCGATATGGCTCCGCATCGTCCTGCGGCAATCGTGCGGGCGGAAGTTCGCAAGGCCGGTCAGCTTCTTGAGTTCCGCGGTCGCTTTCCGCAGCTGTGGGGGGTACTCCTGCGTGCGGTCGACGTCCGGCCAGAAGAGGGCTCCTTTGCCTCCGACTTCCTGGTAGCGCCGCCTCAGGATCTCAGCGATTGGACCGACCAGGGGCACGAGGTGATCCCGGTCCACCTTGTAGCGGATCTTCCAGATCCCCTCGTCGTTGACGATGCTGATCTCTTCGGCCATCACTCCCGCCGCTTCTCCGGGCCTGCAGCCGGAAGCGAGGATCAGCATGTACACGTCTCGGGCTTTCGGATCCGAGAGCTTGTCCAGCCCGGGCAAGAGGATCTCCAACTCGTCATCTTTCAGCCAGCGCTCCCGTTTGCCCTTCGGAATGGCAATCTTCATCCCCCGGGTCGGATTGGGGTAGCTCCGCATTACTCGCCAGTTGGTAGCCCTGGCGTGCTCGTAGGCGCCGCTGAGGACCTTCTTGACGTTCCTCACCATTTGGGGTGCGGTCTTGGCGATCTCGGTAAACAGATCTGAGACCTGATCCTGGGTTATCGAGGTCGCAGACCAATCCCCAAGCCGCTTGAGGACGTAGATCCGCGCGGCTGTCGTGTAGCCGTTGAGCGTGCGGGGCTTCAGGGGCTTCTGGTGAATAGTGCCCGTCCTGGCCGCATCGAAGTACTTCGCCAGCAGGTGGGATATAGTTCCCTCGCCGTATCCATCCGGCCACAGGTCCCGCAGCCACGCGGAGGCCTCCAACTTCGCCTCCGGCTGCGCTTCGGGCCTCCCTTCCGGTACTGGCCCATCCTGAGGGTCAATACCCTCCGCCAGTTTGCCGACAAACTTCCGATACTTGATCTCGAACTCTTTAAGCGAGATGCAGGGCAGGCGCGACTTTCTCCTCGTCCGGTCGGGGTCTTTCCTCCACGCCGGCTTTCCCGAATCATGACAGCCGAACCACACCCTCCTCAGCAGAGCCTCACCGGCTTTGCCTCTCGACATGAGGGTGGGGGACCGGTAGTAGAGGAAGAAGACTTTCCGCCCGCCTCGGTAGACTCTGATTCCTGCGGAAGGGGTAGGCTCGTGGAAGTATTCCTTGTACTCCCTGCCCTGGCTCGTTAAGCTCCTGATCCTCGCCTCGGTAAGTCGCATTGCCCTTCCCATCGCCGTTGACTCCCTGGTAATTTGCCTGTAACGGATCGGCGGTTCAACGTCGGTATGTACCGGGACATCCCGGTACATCGCGGTACCGCTAAGGCAATGCAGCCTGGAGACTTACGCGGCTTTAGAGCGGTAAGTGCTTACCCGTCAAAGACTTGGAAAGGTCCCCTCCTCTCCCCAAGGGAGAGGAGGGGATAAAAAGAAGCTTTTCTTGGGTCTTTCTCCCCTCTCTCCCTCGGGGAGAGAGGGGCCGGGGGAGTGAGGGCCGCCGGAGCGGCAACGCTGAAAGTAAAGGCAACAGCCTCTCACCGCCGCGTGCTCGTCCCGAACGTCACCTCCAGCGGCACCCGTTCCCCCTCGCGCACCACCACCGCCGTGGCCTTCTCGCCGGGCTTGGCGCGCTGCAGCACGTACATGAAGTCGTGGATGTCGCGGATGGGCCTGCCTGACAGCTCGACGAGGAGGTCGCCGCGCTTGAGGCCGGCCTTCTCGGCGGCGCTGCCGGGCCGCACGCCGGCCAGCAGCACGCCGGGCCGGCCGTCGCCGGCGTAGTCGGGCACGGTGCCGAGGGAAGCGCCGTAGGAGCGCGAGTCGCCGCGCGGCCCGGGGGCCGGCGCGCTCTTGTAGGCCGGCCGCTGCGGCCGGTCCGCGATCTCCAGCGCGACGTCCGCCACCAGGTCGGCCACGCGGGCGCCGCCGGCGGCGTTGATCTTGTCGGCGTCGTCCGAGGGCTTGTGGTAGTCCGGGTGCGCGCCGGTGAAGAAGTGCAGCACCGGCACGCCCGCGGCGTAGAACGGGCTCTGGTCCGAGGGGCCGTAGCCGTCGCCGGAGAGGGAGCAGGCGAGGAGATCGCGCTCGCAGACCGGCGGCACCAGCTCCTTCCACTCCTCCGCCGAGTCGCCGCCGAGCACCGTGACCTGGTTGCCGCGCAGGCGGCCCACCATGTCCATGTTGAGCATGGCCGCGAGGTCCGCGGTCTTGAGCTTGCCGGGCGGCCGCCGCGTGAAGGCGGTGGAGCCGAGCACGCCGGACTCCTCGCCGGAGAAGGCGACGAACCAGACGTCGCGCCGCAGGCTCTCCCTTTGGCCGGCAAGCCGGCGGGCCACGGCGAGCAGCGCGGCGGTGCCGGAGGCGTTGTCGTCCGCGCCGTTGTGCACCGCGTGCGAGTCCGGCTCCAGCGAGCCGGCGCCGCCGCGGCCGAGGTGGTCGTAGTGCGCGCCCACCAGGAGGGCGCCGGGCAGGCGGTCGGCGGCGCCGGCGCGCAGGACCCCGACGACGTTGCGCGCCGCCTCGCTCTTGCGCGCCAGGTCGATCCGCAGCTCGGCGCGGTGCGCGCCGGCGAACAGCCCGGCGCCCGCGGCGCGCTTGACCACGGCGGCGGGGATCCCGACGTCGCCGCCGCCGTCGAAGGTATCGATGCCGAGGCCCGGCAGCGGCGCCTCGTCGGCGGGCGCGCCGGCGGCGAGGTCGACCACGATCACCCCCCGCGCGCCGTGCTCGCGGGCGTTCCAGGCCTTGTAGCGCAGGTCGCCGTAGCGCTGCTCGGCGTCCTTCTCGGCGAAGGGTCCGCCCTCGGGGGTGAAGCGGCGGAGGGCGACGATCTTCCCCTGCGCGTCGAGGTCCTTGTAGTCGTCGAGCCCCAGCTCGGGAGCCGTGATGCCGTAGCCGGCCGCCACCACCTCGCCCGCGGCCTCGCCGTTGCCGGAGAAGGCGACGAACCAGACGTCGCGCCGCAGGCTCTCCCGCCGGCCGGCGAG
>DATBGJ010000018.1:0-7653 GCA_036558045.1 Thermoanaerobaculia bacterium | reverse complement strand
GCGGCAGCCCGCTCTCCGGGCGGCGCGGCAGGGGCCGGATCGGCGGCGCCGCCGATCCCCGCGCGGCCTCGGCCAGGCGCGCGGCGAGGCCCGCCACCGTGGGATGCAGGAAGACCTCACCGAGGGTCAGCTCCACGCCGGTGAGCCGCGACACCTTCGCCAGCAGACGGACGGCGAGCAACGAGTGGCCGCCGAGAGCGAAGAAGTCGTCGTGCCGGCCCACGCTCTCGACCCCCAGCACCTCGGCGGCCACCGCTGCGAGCATCTCCTCGACCGGGGTCCGGCCCTGATCCACGCCGCTCGCGGCCGCGCCGGGATCCGGCAGCGCGCCGCGGTCCACCTTGCCGTTGGGCGACAAGGGCAGGGCGTCCAGGCCCACGAAGGCCGAGGGGACCATGTGCTCCGGCAGGATGCCGCGCAGGAAGGAGCGCAGCCCGGCGGCCGGCACGGAGGCCGGCGTCACGTAGGCCACCAGCCGCTGGCCCCGCTCGCCGTCGTCGCGAGCCACGGCGACGGCGTCGCGCACGTCCGGGTGCCCGGCGAGCGCCGCCTCCACCTCTCCCAGCTCGACGCGGAAGCCGCGCACCTTCACCTGATGGTCGAGGCGCCCGAGGTACTCCAGCACGCCGGACGGCCGCCGCCGCGCCAGATCGCCGGTGCGGTAGAGGCGGCCGCCGGGCTCGCCCGAGAAGGGATCGGGCAGGAACCTCTCCGCCGTCAGCGCCGGCCGGTCGAGATAGCCGCGGGAGAGCCCCTCCCCGGCCAGGAACAGCTCTCCGGGCATCCCCGCCGGCACCGGCTCGCCGCGGCCGTCGAGCAGGTGGACGCGGGTGTTGGCCACCGGCACGCCGATGGCCACGGCACGTCCGGGCTCAAGCCGCGCGACCGTCGAGTACGTCGTGTCCTCCGAGGGCCCGTAGAGGTTGAGGATGCGCGCTCCCGGCACCGCCGCGGCGAGCGCTTCCACCAGCGCCGCGGCGACGGCCTCGCCGCCCAGATTGACCGTGCGTACCCAGGAGGGGAAACCGCCGGCGCGCACCAGCTCCGCCACCACCGAAGGCGCGCCGCAGACCAGCCGCACCTCGCCGGCCGCCGGCAGACCGGGCAGCGCCAGGAGGTTCTCGGCCACGAAGATGCGCCCGCCCCAGGAGAGCGGCGCGAAGATCTCGAAGACCGAGACATCGAAGCCGATCGAGGTGGAGGCGAGCACCGCGGCCAGCTCCTCCGGCGAGAAGGTCTCGCGCGCCCAGTGCATGAGGACAACCGCGCTCCGGTGCTCGACCATGATGGCCTTGGGGCGGCCCGTCGATCCCGAGGTGTAGATCAGATAGGCGAGATTGTCAGTGCCGCCCAGCGGCTCGAGGTCCTCCGGGCTCTGCGCCGCGATACGTTCCGCTTCGCCGTCGAGCGAGAACCAGCGCCCGCCGCATTCCGCCGCGAGCCGTGAGGCGGTCGCCTCCTCTCCGATCACTGCGCGGGCCGCCGAATCTTCAAGGATCGATACGAGGCGCGCGCGGGGATACATCGGGTCCAGCGGCACGTAGGCACCCCCCGCCTTCAGCACGGCGAAGAGACTGACGATCATCCGCTCGGAGCGGCGCAGGCAGACGCCCACCCGGTCCTCCGGCCCTACCCCCAGCCGCCGCAGATGGTGGGCGAGCCGGTTGGCCTCGGCATTGAGCTCGCGATACGTCAGCCGCAGCCCGCCGGCGACCAGGGCTTCGGCGTCCGGCGTGCGCGCCGCCTGCGCCTCGAAGAGCCGGTGCAAGAGGAGACTTCGTGGGTAGTCCCGCGCCGTGGCGTTCCACTCCTCCAGGAGCTGCCGGCGCTCCGCCGGGGCGAGGAGCGGCAGGCTCCAGATCGAGCGCTCAGGTTCGGCACCGGCTCCTTCGAGCAGGCTGCGGAAGTGCCCGAGCATGCGTTCCGCCGTCTCGCCGTCGAAGAGGTCGGAGTTGTATTCCAGCGAGGCGAGCAGCCCGCCGCGACCGTCCTCGGCCGCGTGCAGCGCCAGATCGAATTGCGATCGCCGCTCCGCGAGCCGCACCGATTCCAGCTCCAGGCCGCCGAGGTCGATGCGCGCCCCCTCCTCGCCGAGGGCGAAGCGGGCGAGGCCCGGCGGATCCTGCGGCCGGCCCTGCTGCAGGACGAAGAGAACCTGGAAGATGGGCGAGCGGGCCGGATCGCGCCCCGGGCGCAGGCGCTCGGCGAGGGCGGGGAACGGCAGCTCGCCGTGCTCGAGCCCCTCCAGCACCGCGCGCTGCGTGCGCGCCAGCAGGTCTGTAAAGCGCGGCTCGCCGGAGACGTCCGCCCGTAGCGCGAGCACGTTGACGAAGTAGCCCACGAGCGGCGCCAGCTCGGGCAGCGGCCGGCCGGCCGACGGCGAGCCGACGGCGAAATCCTCCTGGCCGGAATAGCGCGCGAGCTGCGCCTGGAAAACGGCGAGCAGGGACGTGAACAGGGTGGCGCCGCCGGCGGCGCGCAGCCCATCCAGAACGGAGGGAGGCAGAGTCATCGACCTGGCGCCGCCACGGTACGTCTGCAGCGGCGGCCGCGCATGGTCCGCCGGCAGGTCGAGGTCGGGCACCCCTGCCAACTGCTGACGCCAATAGCTCCAGAGCCGCTCGCCGCGCGGGCCCGCCAGCAGCTCCGCGTGCCAACGGACGTAATTTCCGTAGTGAACAACCGGCGGCTCGAGAACCGCGGCAGGTCCTCCTGTCTCCTGGCGATAAAGCTCGGAAAACTCCCGCGCCATCACCGCCAGCGAGGCGAAGTCCGCCACGATGTGGTGAACGGCGAGCAGCAACACCGTCTCGTCGCCCTGCGCGAAAAGCCGCGCCCGCAGGAGCGGCCCCGCCGCGAGATCGAACGGCCACCAAGCCTCCTCTCCGAGCCGCCGCTCCAGTTCCCCGGCGCTCCAGGAGGCGGCGTCCTCCGCCTGGACGTCCGGCAGCGACGCCGTCACCCGCTGCACGGGCTCGTCGTCCACTACCGGGAAGACGGCCCGCAACGCCTCGTGGCGGTCCGTCAGGATCGCCAGCGCGCGGGTGAACGCGGCAACGTCCAGACCACGAGCCCGCGCCGCCACCGCGATGTTGTAGGCGCCGCCCGATGGGTCCAGCCGGTGGAGGAACCAGAGCCCCCGCTGGCCCGCGGAGAGCGGCTGATCGCCGGCCGGCGAGAGGGCGCGCAGCGGCGGCGCAGCGACGGCCGGTCCCGTCTCCAGCTCTGCCAGGAGGAGATCGGCCAACCCGCCGATCCCGATCCCCTGGAGGAGATCCGCAAGCGGCACCGGCAGCCCTAGCGCCGCCTCGACGCTCCCCTTGAGCTCGACCGCCGTCAGCGAATCCAGTCCCAGGGCCGTCAAGGATTGTCCAGGCGAGATGCGCGAAAAAGGCAGGCCCAGCACCGCGGCCGCGCGCTCGCGCAGCCAGGTCTCCAGCATCGTCCGCCGTTCCGCCGGCCGCAGCTCCAGGAGGTCGCCGCGAGTGACGGCAGTCTCTTCCACGGCCGCGCGACCAACCGCAGCCAGGGCGCTCCGCCCCACCACCGGCAGCCCGCCGTCGAGATAGAGCTGCCGGCAGAGCCGCCGCTGCACCTTGCCGCTCGAAGTCTTCGGCAGGCCGCCCTGGCGGATCAGCACCACCTCGTGCACCTGCACCTCGTGCTCGGCGGCCACGGCCTGGCGCACCGCCTCGGCGATCTCCTCGCAGCCGTCCCGCCGCCGGCGCTCGACCTCGTGGACGATCACCAGCCGCTCCTCGCCCGCGATCTCCACGGAGAACGCCGCGCCGCCGCCGGGCCGCAGGTCCGCATGGCTGGTCTCGGCCGTCAGCTCCAGGTCCTGCGGGTAGTGGTTGCGGCCGCGCAGGATGACGAGGTCCTTGAGCCGGCCGGTGACGTACAGCTCGCCGTCCGCGAGGAACCCGAGATCGCCGGTGCGCAGGAAAGGTCCTTCGCCGGAGCCGAGCAGGCGGGCCTGGAAGTCGCGCTCCGTCGCCTCCTCCTTGCCCCAGTAGCCGCGGGCGACGCTCGGACCCGCGAGCCAGATCTCCCCCACCGAGCCCGGCGGCAGCTCCAGGCCCGTCTCGGGGTCGGCGATCGCCAGGCGCTGCCCCATCCAGGCGCGGCCGCAGCTCACCACCGAGGAGGCGACCCGCGGGCGGCGGCCAAGCGCGCCGCCGCTGACGAAGAGCGTCGCCTCGGCCAGGCCATAGCAGGGGTAGAACGCCTCCGGCCGGAAGCCGCACGGCGCGAAGGTCTCGGCGAAGCGCTCCAGCGTCGCGGCGCGCACCGGCTCGGCGCCGTTGAACGCCACGCGCCAGCTCGTGAGATCGAGGCCCGCGAGCGCCTCCGGGCTCGCCTTGCGCAGGCACAGCTCGTAGGCGAAGTTGGGCCCGCCGCTCGTCGTGCCGCGCCAGCGCGAGATCGCCTCCAGCCAGCGCATGGGCCGCTGCAGGAAGGCGACCGGCGGCATGAGCACGCACCGCGCGCCCGCGTACAGCGGCTGCAGCACGTTGCCGATCAGGCCCATGTCGTGGTAGAGCGGCAGCCACCCCACGACCACCGAGTCCTCGTCCATGCCGAACGCTTCGCCGATCATCCGCTCGTTGTGGAGCAGGTTGGCGTGGGTGACCATCACGCCCTTGGGATCGGCCGTGGAGCCCGAGGTGTACTGCAGGAAGGCGACCGCCTCGGGATCGGGCTCGGGCAGAGGCTCCGCGGCAACTCGGGAGTCGATCGCATCCGTGGAGATCCAGCGCAGCGCAGAGAGCTCCGGAGCGATGCTCAAGAGACCCTTGGGATCCTCGACGCCCGAGAGGATGGCCGTGGTGGTCAGCGCCGCGAGAGGCGCGGCGTCGCGCGCGATGGCGCGCAACCGCGACTGCGAGCGGTCGTTCGGCCGCGGCGGATAGGCGGGCACCGCCACCACCCCGGCGTACAGGCAGCCGAAGAAGGCGGCGATGAAGTCGAGCCCGGGAGGATAGAGCAGCAGCACCCGCTCGCCCGCGGGAACCGACCGGCGCAACGCTGCGGCGATCGCCGCCGCCGCGCGGTCGAGCCCGGCATAGGTCAGCCGGCCGCTCTCGCTCTCGCCGTCGGCGAGGAACGTGAACGCCGCTTGCTCCGGCCGCTCGGCGGCACGGGCGCGCAACACTCCCGCGAAGGTGGCGAGCCCGATCTCGGGCCACACCGTCGGCTCGTTCACCGTGCTGCCTCCAAAGAAATGGGTGTCGGCGGAACCGTGCAGCAGGAAATCTTCAGACAACCTCGAGCCTTCGTTGCAGATCGTTGACCGTGCGTAGTCGGCGCGACCTCAAAGTTGACCTCTACGCGCCATCGCGCACGAGCCTTCACAACCGAAGATACAGTGCCCTTTCTTCCTCGCGCCGAGACAAACCCGCGCGGATTCGTCACCTCGCGCGCTGTCCCGCCTCACCAGACGACAGGCACCGAAGTAGAAGAACGCTCGCGAGCCCAGAGCTCCGGCGTTGCAAAGGAGACTGCATGCTTGGCACTGGAATCAACGAACGGCTCGAAGAGAACCCGCTGCGCAAGAGACTGATCCATCACCCCTTCTTCAAGGAAGTGAAGACCTCGCAACTCACCCGTGAAGACGTGGGAGTCTTCCTCGGCCAGTGGTGGCATCCCCTGCACTACTTCCCCAACTTCCTCTCCCGCACCATCGATCAGGTGCCGATACTGGAGATGAAGACGGCCATCTCGAAAATCCTCTACCAGGAGCTCGGCGAGGGAGACCCCGAGCGGGCCCACGAGCGGATCTACGTCGCGACGATGACCGCGGCCGGCTTCGACCGCGGCACCGTCTCCGCGGCGGAGCCGTTCGCAGAGACGCGCCGCCTCGTGCAGCGCTACCGCGAGGCCTCGGCGGAACGCCTCGGCGCCCTGGGCTTCGTCTACGGCACCGAGGTCGCGGACCTCGCGATGGTAGCGGGCATCGGCAACGCCGTGCGCCGCGTCTCCGGCCGGCACGACCTGCCCTGGGTGGACATCCACATCCAGCAGGAGCCCGATCACGTCGAGCAGGTCAACGAGGCCATCGAGCCCGACTTCACGCCGCAGGAAGTGGACCGCATCGTGGCGAGCGCCGAGGAGATGTGGAGCCTCTGGATCGCCTTCTTCGACCGCCTGCGCAAGGTGATGTTCGGCGAGGAGCTGCCGGTCGAGGCGGTGACGGTGGAGGCGGCGATCTGAGCAGCGGCCTTCTTCGCCCGGCGCTTCCGCACCGGGCTAACGAGACGTCGCTTCTCTGAAGCGAATCGCCCTCTGGGCGACGTTTCGATAGCCCGGTGCGGAAGCGCCGGGCGAAGGCGAGGACGCGTCACAAAACCGAACGTCAATCCTGTTTCAGCGCCTTGTCGTCCAGCCACTGCACGACGACCCGCAGCGCCTCGGGGCGGATCTCGTGTCCCATCTCGAATTCGCGGTAGGTGATAGCCACTCCGAAGGCACGGAGGGCTTCGCGCGACTCGCGGGCGCGCTCCACGTCGATGCGGTCGTCGCGCGTGCCGTGGATCACCAGCACCGGGAAGCCCGCGTGCTCGGGGAGCTTCGGCAGGTCCTCGGCGAGCGGCGCCGGAAACCAGGTGGAGAGCGCGGCGAGGCCGGCGAAGCGCGACGGCTCCCGCAGCGCGAGGTCATACCCCATCGTGCCGCCCTGGCTGAAGCCGGCGAGCACCACCTTCTGGCGATCGATGGGATAGCGGTCGAGCGCCATGCCGACGAACTCGCGCAGCGCGTCGGCGCCGCGGCGGAACGCGTCGGCATCGGCGGGCTCGCCGGGGCGCAGAGGGAACCAGCCGTAGCCGTACTGGCCGCCGCCGAACGGCACGGCCACGGGTCCCTGCGGGCAGAGCACGATGGCCCGCCCGCCGTGCAGCATCGGCGCGAGCCCCAGCAGATCGTGCGCGCCGGCGCCCCAGCCATGGAGCGCGATCACCGCCGGGAAAGGGCCGTCTCCGGCGGGTACGTGGGCGGTGTGGAGAAGGTTCATGGCACGCGAAGGATATCGCGGGCCGGCTTCGAGGTCAGTCTCGCAGGAGAGCCTGGAATCCCGCCTGCACGAAATGCCTGTCGTGCGTGAGCGCTTGAGTCATCCGGTCCCGCTGCATGATTCGAAACGAGGAGCAATCCGTGAGACTCCAGGACTTGTCACTCCTCTCGGCATAGAGGGTCAGGGCTTCTTGGAACTGAATGCTCGATTGAGGCACGATGACAACATCTTCATCTTGCCGTAGATCCCCCACCAGGGACACCGCGGTCTGACGCAGAAACATACCGCGCTCACTGAAGTCGTTCAGGAACTCGGTCAGCACCATTTCACTGGTTACGACCTTGGTCGAGCCGAGGGAATCGGAGAGTGCCTTTGCCCTTTCGTGGAGCCTATCTGTGGAGATCAGCAGGGCGATCCAATAGCTCGTATCCCCAAAGACCGCCCTCATTCCTCTTCCTTGGGGGCACCATAGAGATAGTGGTCGAGATTGATTGAGAGGTCCTTCGGCACCTTTTCCAATTCCTCCTCAGGAATGCTGGCGCCGAGCTCGAGGATCCGCTCCCAGAATGGCCGTCGATCCCGAGGGCCTTCTTTCTCAGAGACCTTGCTATCACTGTCGACGGTTACGAGAACCTCCACCT
>DATBGJ010000017.1:0-15349 GCA_036558045.1 Thermoanaerobaculia bacterium | reverse complement strand
ATCAGCAGCACGGCCGAGCCGCCGTCGGTGAGCGGGCTGGAGTTGCCGGCGGTGAGCGAGCCGTAGCGCTTGTCGAACACCGGCTTCAGCTTGGCGAGCGTCTCCAGCGAGCTGTCGGCGCGGATGCCGTTGTCGCGGGTGACGGCCTTGTCGTAGCCGGGCGGCGGGAAGGCGGGCGCGATCTGCGCCGCGAGGCGGCCGTCCCCGGTGGCGGCGGCGGAGCGCTGGTGCGAGAGGAGGGCGATCTCGTCCTGGGCGCGGCGGGAGATGTCGTTCTCCTTCGCCATCTTCTCCGCCGACTCTCCCATGGTCTGGCCGGTCGTGTACTCGGCGATGGCGGGAGCCACCGGCGCGAGGTCCGCCGGCCGTAGCTTGCTGAACGCGCCCACCTTCTGCGGCAGGGTCTTGGCGCGGTTCGCCTCCATGAAGGTACGCGCCGCCTTGCGCGAGAACTGGATGGGGACGTTGGAGAGCGACTCGGCGCCGCCGGCCAGCACCACGTCGGCCTCGCCGGAGAGGATGGCGCCGGCGCCGAAGGTCATGGCGCGGGTCGACGAGGCGCACGCGAGGTTCACCGTCACGCCGGGGATGCGCATCGGCAGCGAGGTGCGGAACACCACCTCGCGGCCGAGGTTCGGAGCGTGCAGCGCCGGCACCACGACGCCGAAGATCGAGAGGCCGATCTCCGCCGGATCGATGGCGGTCCGGGCGATGAGCTCCGCCGCCGCCACGCTCGCCAGATCGACGACGTCCATGTTGATGAAATCGGTGCCCGACTTGATGAACGGCGTGCGGCAGCCGTCGATGATCGCGACGCGCCCGCGCGGCCCCTTCAGCTCGCGGCGGGCCGTCGTCTGGGTCTTCACCGGCGGGCCGCCGTTGCGGGTCCAGACGGTATCGGCGCGCTCGGTGACCTCCGCGAGGGCCGAAGCGTCGTTCGGCGGCCGCAGGGGCGCGGGCGGCGGAGCTTCCTGGGCGGCGTTCTCGGGCATGGGGATGTCTCCTCTGCGGGGTATTCTATAGAATGGGATCTGAGAGCGAAGCCATGTCACCAAGGACAGCACCTAGAACCAGGACCGAGGATGAGTCTTCCTGGACCGCTCCGGGAACCGTAACCTTGAACGTGCTCGGTTATCGCGAGGACGACGAGTGGGTAGCCTTG
Source organism: Thermoanaerobaculia bacterium (assembly GCA_036558045.1). Lineage (GTDB taxonomy): Bacteria > Acidobacteriota > Thermoanaerobaculia > Multivoradales > UBA5704 > DATARR01. Next base: position 14,187 of record DATBGJ010000017.1, on the reverse strand, counting down.
GCCTTGGAAATGGATCTCAGGGGCTATGGCCAAACCTTCGGAGAAGCGCTGGAGGAGCTCACGGCGCTCGTCACCACGCAGATCCACTTTGCTCAGTTCAAAGGCCAACCCGACATGGTCTGGAAATCCGCCGAGCCGGTCTGGTTCGAACGCTTCGCCGATGTCCGACGGGAGCGTCTCAACGCATTGGTGCAGCACCGCGAACCTGCGGATCCTTCCTTCGACATCGCCGGCCTCGTGATTCCGCCCGCTGTCGCCGGACCCAAGCCTCAGTTCGTTCGGGCCAGGGCCTAGCCCGAGATGGGCAAGCCGCGGAAGTACCGCGAAGTCGTCAAGCTCCTCCGGCAGTACGATTCCCGGTTCGAGTTCTGGGAGAGCCGCGGCAAGGGGAGCGAGCGGATCATTCACCATCCGGATATCAACGGCCGCCCCGCCTCCATGCCGGTCAAGTGCCACGGCGAGGGGACGGAGCTTCGGAAGGGCGTCATCTCCGCGATCATCCGTCGCTTTAACCTGCCGGATGGGGTCCTTTAAATTCAACGGTCAAATCGGTCAGCCTTCCCCACCCCCCGCTCCATCCAGAACGCCTCCTCCTCCGGCGGCAGCCCCTCAGAGCCCGTCACCAGCACGCTTCGCAGCCGCCGGAACGGCAGGCGCGAACGGCGCCGGAACCACCCCTCTCTTTCCTTCTCCACTAACTTCCGCAGAGCCGCCAACTCGGCGACGGTGCCATGGAAGACCGTCGGCCGCACCCAGGCCGCAGTCGCCACGCGCAGCGCCGGATTCGGCTCCAGGACCACGGCCGCTCCGGTGAGCGTCGCCCAGGAGAGCATGGCTCGCTCCTCGGAGATCTCGAAGGAGCCGCTGAGGACCACGATGTCGCGCCTTCCTGTTGGCCCGATCCGCTCCTGGATTCGCTTCGCCATCGCGATCAGATCGGCCGCGGAGAGCTCGACGGGTTGGCCGTTGCGAAGCACGACAGCCCCACCCCCCGCCGCCTGCACCGCCAGATCGAGAATGATGTCCTCGGGCCGCGCCGTGTAGGCGAAGGCGTATCGGGAGCCGGCGGCAATTCCTTCGAGGCCCTCCGCCCGCGCCATCACCTCGCGCGCGACTTCACCCCAGGTGTGCCAGCGCCAGTCCCAGCCTTCGGCTTGGAAGAGCCACGGCTCTCCGGGGTGGGAGGCGGCGTGACGGAACAGCGCGGCGGGGAGGTTCGGCGGCGCGGGCATGGTTCGCGCCTTCGATCGACGACGGGAGATCCCCGTCAGGCGGCGGCTTTCTTCATCACCGCGGAGATCTTCTTCTCGATGACCGGTTTCATCAGGCTGGCGGGAGGCTTGAGACGAGCCCGCCCGACGAGCCGGCCGTCCTCCAGGACGATGGTGGCCTCGGCGCCCGGGCCGGAGAGGTGCATCACGTCTCCCTCCCAGCGCCACTTCAGCATGCCGCCTGGAAACTCCTCCTTCAATCCGGCGTCGAGATCCGGCCGGATCTCCTCCATGGACGGCTTCGCGGTCTTCACCTCGATGGTCAGGTCACTCATGGCGGGGAAAGCTACCACAGGAGATCCCGGGAGTTTACCCGCCCACCCCCGTGTTCTCACAGGAGGATCTCCGCCCGATGCGCTAAGCTCGGACAGGTTTCGAGGGGACGACCGATGAGTATCCGACGCATTCTCGCCTCCACCCTGGTCCTCCTGCTGGTGTTCTCCACCGTCGGACCCACATGGGCGCAGGGCATCGCCAATCCCGACCTCTTCGACAAGAGCCTCAAGGCCGCCGCCGAGGCCGTCGCCCAGTACGGCTCGCCGGACAACCCGGAGCAGCTCGCGCGCGTCAACCGCATCGGCTACGAGCTGGCGCAGCATTCCGAATACCAGAAGTTCCCCTTCACCTTCGGCATCGTCGAGATGCCGGTGCCGAACGCCTTCGCGCTGCCGGCCGGCCAGATCTTCATCACCACCGGCATGCTCGACCTCGGGCTCGACGACGACATGCTGGCCAACGTCCTCGGCCACGAGATCGGCCACGTCGTGCTCGAACACTTCGCCCGCATGCAGCGCAAGGCGACGCTGATGAACGTCCTCGGCACGCTGCTGGTGGCGGGCGTCGTCATCGGCGAGAACAACAGCAACCGGCGGCAGGGACCGCAGGCGCCGTACGATCCGCGCGTCGGCACCGACCCGGGCGGCGACCTGGTGCAGGGCGCGGCCGCGGCCAGCCTGGTGATCAGCGAGCTGCTGCTGCGCAGCTACAGCCGCGAGCACGAGGACGAGGCCGACAAGGAAGGGCAGCGCCTGGCCGCGGCGGCCGGCTACGATCCGGACGGCGCCCGCCGGCTGTGGGAGAAGATGAACAGCCGCGCCCCCCAGCTCAAGGAGTACGGCTACTGGCAGACCCACCCCTTCGGCGACGAGCGCATGCGCGCCGCCGAGATCCGCAAGGAGCTGTGGAAGGTCGACTCCAAGAAGTCCGCGGACGACTACCGCAAGCGCACGCAAGGAACGCTGAGCGGCTATCTCGACCGCAAGAAGCCGGACGAGGACGTGACCGCCTTCCTGAAGAAGGCCATCCTCGCCGCCTGGCCGCAGGGCAAGATCGCCGACGGCCTGCGCCTGGAGAAGCTCCATAAGCGGCGCGACGACGAGCTCGCCCGGCCGCTCCTCTCGCGCGATTACGGCGCGGTGCTGAGGGTCTATCGCGAAGAGCTGGCGGAGGTGCGCGCCCTCGACGCGAAGAGCGATCTCGTGGCGGCGCTGGAAGGCGAGATCGGGGACCTCGACGCCAAGCGCAAGGAGCTCTACCCGCGCGCCGTCGAGGTGCTGGGCGGCGGCATCTACGAGACCTCCTTCCTCACCGCCTTCCTGAGCAACTTCCCGGAGACGCAGCAGGTGCCCGAGGTGGCCCTCGCCCTCGGCGACGCCTACAGCCGCCTCGGCAGCCGCACGGACGCGGTGGCCCAGTATCTCAAGGCCTGGGAGGCCGCCCCGGAGAGCAGTGAAGGCAAGCGCGCCCGCACCGGCCTGCGCAACCTCGCGCCCAACCTGCAGGAGCTCGCGGCCCTGCAGCAGATGGGCGAGCAGGACAAGGACCCGGAGCTCAAGCGCCTCGCCAACGAGCGGCTGGCCGCCGTGGTCAAGAGCTACGACGACCTCACCAACGGCGCCGAGTACCTGCGCCGCTACCCGGAAGGCCCCTACGTCGTGCCGGTCATCGAGCGGCTGAACGTCCTCGCCGAGAACCTCTACGGCGAGGTGGTGCTCTACCAGAGCGTCGGCGACACCGTGAAGGCGATGGAGCGCATCAACAAGATCCTCACCCACGCCCCCCTCTCCCCCGCCGCCGAGAAGCTGCGCGACCGCGCGGTGTTGACGGCGGAGAAGGCGGGGTAGGCTGGAATCGGCGCTAAACTCACGCCAACCTGCTCAGGAGGATTCCCCCATGCCGGAGCTCGCATCCGTCATCGACGCCGTCACCGTCTTCCCCGACCGGGCGCGGGTGACGCGCCGCGGGCGGACGGCGCTGGAACCCGGCCAGCACCGGCTGGAGATCTCCGGCCTGCCCATGTCCCTGCTCGCCGACAGCGTGCGCGCCGCCGGCCGGGGCACGGCGCGGGCCCGGCTGCTGGGGGTCAGCCTGCAGGTCAAGCATTTCGCGGCGACGCCGGCCCATACCGCGCGCGAGCTGGAGGAGAAGATCCAGGCCTCCATGGACGCCGACGCCGAGCTGGCGGCCGAAGCCGAGGGGCTCGAGAAGGCCCGGCAGTCCCTGGACGGCCTCGCCGCGCAGAGCGACGTCTTCGCGCGCGGGCTCGCCCTGCGCAACCGCTCGACCGCCGACCAGGCCGCCATCTTCGACTTCCTCGCCGAGCGCGGCCGCGCCCTGCAGACGGACCGCCTCGCCGTCGCCCGCAAGCGCCGCGAGCTCGCCAAGGAGATCGAACGCCTCAAGCGCGAGCTGGCGGAGCTCCAGACGCCGTACCCGCGCCAGCGCCACACCGCCGTCGTCGAGGTGGACGTGGCCGCCGCCGGCGAGATGGAGGTCGAGCTGGCCTACGCCGTGCAGCCGGCCCGCTGGCAACCGCTCTACGACCTGCGGCTGACCGCCGCCGGGCTGGAGGTGACCTATCTCGCCGAGGTGGCGCAGAGCACCGGCGAGGACTGGGCCGGCGTCGCGCTGACGCTCTCCACCGCGCGGCCGTCGCTGGCGCTGGTCATCCCCGAGCTGGACCCCTGGTACGTCGGTCCGCGGCCTCCCGCTCCACCCAAGGCCGTGTATCGCAGCGCGGCTCCAGCCGCGGCGGCTCCCCAGGCCGCCGCCTTCATGGCGCAGGTGGAGGAGGCGACGGACCTGGACGTGACGAGGGAGGCAGAGCTCGATCTGGAGCTGCCCTCCGCCACCGTCTCGGAGTCCGGCGCCGCCCTCACCTATCAGATCCCCAGCCGCGCCGACGTGCCCAGCGGCAACGAGCCGCGCAAGGTGACGGTCGGCAGCTTCAAGCTGCGCCCCGACTTCGACGCCGTCACCGCGCCGCGCCTCGAGCCGGTCTGCTACCGCCGCGCCCGGGTGAAGAACGAGAGCCCCTACACGTTCCTCCCCGGCCGGGCCCAGCTCTTCGAGGACGACGATTATCTGGGCACCACACCGCTCGAGCTCGCCGCGCCCGGCCGGGAATTCGAGCTGGCCCTCGGCGCCGACGAGCGGCTGCGCGTCGAGCGCAAGCTGCTGGCCCGCGACGTCGACAAGACCCTCCTCGCCGACCGCCGCCGCATCCGCTACAAGTACAGAATCGAGGTGGAGAACCTGCGCGACGCGGCGCAGGTGGTCTACGTCCGCGATCAGCTCCCCGTCTCGCGCCACGAGCAGGTCAAGGTCAAGCTCGACGGCGCGACACCGCAGCCGGCGAAGCACAGCGATCTCAATCAGCTCGAGTGGAAGCTCAACCTGGCCCCCGCGGCGAAACAGACCGTGCAGTTCGAGTTCAGCGTCGAGTTTCCGCGCGCGATGGAGGTGGTGGGGCTGGTATAGGCGCTAGCGATTGAACTGCGCCGCCACGTAATCGTAGAACGCCTGCTGCCCGGTGGCCGAGAAGTTCTGCACCACCTGCACCGCCCGCCCGCCCGCGGCCTGCTTGATGCAGCCCTGCGTATTGCTGAGCGTCGCGTCGATGGCCAGGTTCATCGTCGCCGGCGGCTGGAAGAAGTCCCGGTTCGCCAGCCAGCAGGTGGTGACCACGTCCCACATGTCGTAGAACGTCTCGTAGCTCACCAGCATGTAGCTCTCGAACGCCAGCTCGGAGTAGCGCGAGCCGTTGCGCGCCTGCACCGCCAGCGTCTCCAGGAAGCCGGTGGTGATCACCGCCTGATTGGTCATGTCCAGGGGGAACTCGACAATCGGGCAGGTGGTGTTCTCGAACACCCATTCGACCGCCATCGCGTCCCAGAAGGCGTTCCACTCCGCGCAATTGTTCCAGGGCGGCGTCGGGACGGTGGCGGGATCGAGATTGCCGGGCACGTTGATGGCGCCGCCCATCCAGACGATCTGCTCGATCTTCGATGCCAAAGCGGGCGCCTGCTGCAGCAGCGTCACGATCGGCGTGAAGGGGCAGGTGACCAGCAGCGTCACCGCTCCGGCGGCGTTCTCCATCAGCGACCGCAGCAGCGCGTCGCCATCGGGGAACGGCGGCCAGCCCGGATTCGGCGGGAAATTCTTCAGGCAGGTGATTTCCGACTCGCGGACGCAGTCGCTGCGGTACTGCCATGGAAAGGGATTCCATCCGCGCGCGCCGCTCAGTCCCATCGGGATGTCGGTGCGCCCGATGTAGCTCATGATCTGCCACGCGGTCTGCATCGCCGCGGAGTCGATGCAGTCGGCGTTGACGACCACCGCGCCGAGCAGATTGATGCCGGGCATGGTGGTGAGGAGGACCTGCGACATGTACTCGTCGATCGCGGCGTCGTGGATGAAGATGACGTCCATGGCTGCTCCTTTTTACGGCAAGCGTGCCACGAAGAGAACGCGAAAAGCAACGTCCGGCCCGGATCGCCAGGCTCCCCCTCACCTGGAAGAGCTTGACCAGGAGGCACTTACTGCGTAAAACTGGAACCACTTCACGATCGATTTTCAACGGAGGGAACGCATGGCCACTTCGCACGCCATCCTCTTCTATGTCAATGGAACCCGCTTCGAGATCGCCGCTCCCGATCCGACGACGCTGCTGATCGACTGGCTGCGCAGCGATGCCGTCGGCCTGACCGGCACGAAGCTCTCCTGCGGCGAGGGAGGCTGCGGCGCCTGCACGGTGATGCTCTCCCGCTGGGACGCGAAGCAGCGCCGCGCCGTGGAGACGGCCATCAATGCGTGTCTCCGCCCGCTGTGCTCGATCGACGGGGCCATGATCACCACCACCGAGGGCATCGGCAGCACGCGCGAGAAGCTCGATCCGGTGCAGTACCGGATCGCGGCCAACAACGGATCGCAGTGCGGCTTCTGCACGCCCGGGTTCGTGATGAATATGTTCACATTCCTCCGCAATCACCCCAAACCCCGGCAGCAGCAGGTCGAGGACCTCTTCGACGGCCATCTCTGCCGCTGCACCGGCTACCGGCCCATCCTGGAGGGGATGAAGAGCTTCGCCGTCGATTTCAAGCAGCACGACACCTACTCGACGAACCATCCCTGCTTCGCCGACGTGCCGATCGAGCAGCATCTTCCGGGGCCGCGCCCGTCGCTGGAGCTCCCGCGCGAGCTGATCGAGTACGCCGAGAGGATGCCGCCGCTGGAGACCGCGGGCCGGGGCTACCGCTGGTTCCGCCCGGCCACGCTGCAAGAGGCGCAGCGGATCAAGGCCGCGCACGGCGGCAACTCGCGCAACGTGAAGCTCGTCGTCGGCAACACCTCCATCGGCATCTACAAGTTCGACGTCGACGATCCGCACGTCCTCATCGACGTCCACGCCATCCCCGACCTCCTCGGCTGCCGCGAGTCGGACCACGGCCTCGGCATCGGCGCCGCGGAGCCGCTGCAGAACGTCATCGACGAGCTGCAGCGCGTCATCGCCAGCAGACCGCAGGAGAAAACGCGCGGCTTCGCCGCGTTCCGCCGTCACCTGCTCGACGTGGCCAACTTGCAAGTGCGCAACATCGGCTCGATCGGCGGCAACGTGATGATGACCCGCGCGCAGGCGGAGACCGACTCGCCGTTCCCCTCCGACGTCTACCTGGTGCTCCAGACCCTCGGCGCCTCGATCACCATCGCCTCGCGCGAATACGCGGGCGGCAGCAAGAGCTTCACCATGGCCGAGCTGCCGCCGGTGTCGGCGCTTCCCGCGGACGCCGTCGCGCAGTCGTTTCACCTCCCCTACTCGCAAGCAGGCGACGAGATCGAGACCTTCAAGATCGCCTATCGCGACCAGAACTCGCACGCCATCGTCAACGCCGGCTTCGTGGCACGCCTCGACAAGAAAGGCGCCGCGCAGAGCGTGACGATCCTGTACGGCGGACTGGCGCCGCTGCCGTCGCGCATGACCGGGACCGAGGCGGTGATCCGCGGCGCGAAATGGAACGACGAGACGCTGCAGAAGGCGCTCGACGCGCTGGCCGGCGAAGTGGCGCAGGTGATCCGTCCGATGCCGGGGGCTCACTTCCTCCCCGAGGGCTACCGCGAGTCGCTGGCCGAGACGCTGCTGTACAAGTTCTTCCTGCACGTCGCCGACGCGCGATTCCCGAAGGAAGTGCAGCCGGAGAATCGATCGGGCGGCGAGATCTACGTGCGGCCGCTCTCCGGCGGCACCCAGACGGTGAGCGTCTATCACCGGGAGCGGCCGGTGGGCGAGCCGATCCTCAAGACCACCGCGTTCGTGCAGGCCTCCGGCGAGCAGAAGTACACGCAGGACCTGCCGCTGCCGCCGCACGGCTACGACTCCGCCTTTGTCATCAGCGAGATCGCCCGCGGCACGTTCCGCTACAAGGGCCAGGACGGCGCGAAGGCGGCGCTGCGTGCCGCGCAGGCGAAGTACGACGGCGTGGTCGCCTACGTCACCGCCGAGGACGTGCCGAACCAGAAGAACCCGTACCTCGGCCTCGGCGGCGACGACGTCGTCTTCGCCGTCGATCAGACGATCATCTGCTGGGGCCAGCCGATCGGTCTCGTGGTGGCGCGGGATCGCTGGACCGCACAGCGCGCCGCCTATTTCATCCAGACCGAGATGATCGAGCTCGCGCCCACCGCGCCCGTGCTGACCATCGACGAGGCGGTGGCGCGCAAAGACTTTTTCCCCGAACAGCCGAACAACCAGCACATCCCGTTCATCACGCGCCAGGGCAGCGACGAGAAATGGCTCCAGGATCCGACCAGGCCGATGAAGGGATGCCTGGTCATCGCAGGCGACATGGGCAACGAGGCGCAGGAGCATTTCTACATGGAGACGCAAGGGGCGCTGGCGCTTCCCGACGCGCAGGGGACGATGACCCTCTACGCGGGAACGCAGCAGGGATCGTCGGTCCAGGCGTCGGTCGCACAGCTCCTGAATATCGAGAACAGCGCCGTCACCGTCTTCCAGCGCCCGCTCGGCGGCGGCTTCGGCGGCAAACAGGCCCGCCCGCTGGTGATCGATCCGGCGCCGGCCATCGCGGCGTGGATCCTCAACCGTCCGGTGCGGTTGATCCTCGACCGCAACACCGATATGAACGTCACCGGCAAGCGGCATCCGTTGCAAGGGCACTTCCACGCCACGTTCACCAAAAAGGGCGAGATCAAGGGCTACAAGGTTCAGCTCTACTCGAACGGCGGCTCGACGTACGACTTGAGCTTCCCGGTGATGGACCTCATGCAACAACACTCCGACGGCGCGTACTTCGTGCCGACCTGGCACAGCCAGGGCGAGGTCGCGCGCACCAACAACGCGAGCAACACCGCGTTCCGCAGCTTCGGCGTGGTGCAGGCGACGCTGATCTGCGAGGAAGCGATCGAGAAGATCGCGCACGCTCGCGGCATGCGCGCCGAGGACGTGCGCTGGAAAAACATGTATCAGAACGGATCGAAACGCTCGTATCAGACGACACCGTACGCAGAGAAGCTCGACCAGTGCAACATCCGCGACCTGTGGAAGCGGCTGATGAAGTCGTCCGACTTCGAGAGGCGCCGAGCGGCCGTCGACAAGTTCAACGCGAAGAATCGCTGGCGCAAGCGCGGTCTCACCATGATCCCGCTCAAGTACGGCGTCGGCTATCAGCCGCGCCTGCTCGACCAAGGCGTCGCCTACGTCGCCGCGTACGCGACGGACGGCAGCGTGATGCTGCAGCACGGCGGCGCGGAATCGGGGCAGGGCATCGACACGAAGATGATGCAGATCGCCGCGGAGACCCTCGGCATCGGCATGAAGCTCATCCGCGTCGCGCAGACTTCGACCGACACGATGCCCAACGCCACGCCGACCGCGGCCTCGTCAGGCTCCGACCTGTTCGGCGGCGCCGTGCGCGACGCCTGCCGCGAGCTGCGCGCGCGGCTCGAGAAGTACTGCCGGGAATACAAAGTCAAGGGGTGGAGGACCGACTGGAAGAAACTGTGGCCCTCGATCGTCAGCGGCGCGTACGCGGCGCGCGTGAACCTCGCCGCCGAGGCGCTCTACAAGACGCCGCTGATCGGCGACGTGGAGGGGATGCACCCGTACGGACGCGCCTTCCTCTATTTCGTCTACGCCGCGGCGGCGAGCGAAGTCGAGATCGACGTGCTTACCGGCGAGACAACGGTGCTGCGCTCCGACGTCCTCATCGACATCGGCCACAGCCTCAACCCGTGTCTCGATATCGGGCAGGTCGAAGGCGCCTTCGTGCAAGGCCTCGGGCTGATGACCACTGAGCAGATGATGTACGAGCCCGACGGCCGGCTCTACTCGAACGGCACGTGGGAGTACAAGCCGCCGTGCTCCAAGTCGATTCCGGTCGATCTCCGGGTGACCATCGACAAGGGGGGTGACCCGAATCAGACCGATTCGGCGGTGATGTCCTCGCGCGGCATCGGTGAGCCGCCGCTGGTGCTGTCGACCTCCGCGTTCTTCGCCATCAAGCAGGCCATCATGGCCGCGCGGCGCGATCAGGGCGACGACACCTGGTTCACCATGCCGGCGCCGGCGACGGTGGGGCGAGTGCAGAGCCACTGCAAAGTGAGGCGGGGATCGATGCATTTGTGACGGTGCGGCATCATGGAGGCGGTGGGGCTGGCTTCGATCCTCCCACCCACTCCACCACCCGCGCTTCCATGTAAGGGAAGAACGGATTGCAACTCATCCGCATCAGGCTCTCGACGGGCAGGGTCAGCACGCCCCGCTCGCCGCGCGGCGCCAGGGATCCCAGGGCGTAGAGCTTGCGAGGACGCGGCGCGATGCCGTAGACCGGATCGGTCGGCGGGAACGGCACCGCCACGTGCGAGAGCGAGTAGATATCCCGCGGCCAGGTGAGACCCAGAGGACGCTCCGACGTCCGCCCCGTCCCGGCGGCCCGCGAGCGCAGCACCACCTCTCCCGTGTCCACCGTGGCATTCGTCACCAGCGACAGCGTGTAGCGCCGCGGCGGCCCCTGGAATTGCTGGGCGAGCCAGGCGTCCATCGCCGGACTGAGGAGCGGGCGCAGATACCCCCGCCGGTTGAGATCGAAGAGCACCATCTCGCTGCCCCCCGCCGACAGGCGGTCGTAGAGCCGCGAGGCGAGATCCTTGGTGATGACCGTGGCGTCGGCCAGCGACTGGAAGGTCAGGATCGGCGGCAGGGAGCCGATGCGGCCCGTCTGCGCAGCCTCTTTCAATCCCTCGTCGAGAACGCTCGTCAGCTCGTAGCTCTGCCGCGCCGCGTGGGCCGGAAACGAGTTGTACTTGAAGGGGTTGTACTCCGGCGTGACGTCGGTCCACTTCGCCCGCTCGAGACCGGGGAGCGTGCCGAGGAAGCCGGCGAGCCGTCCCAGCTTGGCGAAGCGGGTGATGCCGATCATGGGCGACAGGAGGACGAGGCGGTCCGCCCGCGGCAGCTTGTCGTCCGCGAGCGCGTCGAGCGAGTACTTGACGACGAGCGCGCCGCCGTTCGAGTAGCCGACGAGGACGAGCGGCTTCCCCGCGCCGATGCGGCCGCGCACGTGGCGCACCCCGAGGCGGACGGCGGCGAGCCAGTCCTGCCAGTCCGCCTGCGCCAGCCCCGCCGGCACCGTGCCGTGCCCCGGCATGCGCAGGCAGAGGCCGTAGAACCCCTGCCCGCGAAACACCTCGGCGAGCGGCTTGACGCTGTACGGCGCGTCCGTCAGGCCGTGGACGAGCAACGCGCCGCCGCGGATCTGCTCCGGCACCACCTCGAACGTGCGGTTCCAGTTTTGCGGGAACCGGCGGGGATTGACGAAACTGCCGGCGTAGTAGCGGTTGGCGAGCGTGCGGTCCGCCGGTGGAAGGCGCGACTCCATCTCGTGCACCTCGCGGAACACGGCATCCTCCCGCTGCCGATACTGCGCCAGCGTCATGCCGTCGATCTCGCCCGCCCGCAGCTCGGACCGCGGCGCCTCCCGGTGCCAGACCTTCAGCGCCGGCAGGCTGCGCGCGTCGAAGGCGCGCACTCCGACCACCGTGACCACCACCACGGCTCCCGCTTTGACCGTCCGCCACAGCCAGCGCCTCGTCTGCATCGAGCCTCTCCCTGTGCTGCTATGCTTTAGAGAAGCTCATTCTTTCATAGGTGCCTATGCGAGCGACCGACTTCGGTCCAGTCACGGGAGTCCCCACCGCCGTCCCCGCCTTCGTCGGCTATACGGAGAAGGCGGAGAGCGACGGCGAGCCCGCTTTCCTGCGGCCCGTCGAGATCCCATCGCTGGCGGACTTCGAAAGCATCTTCGGCGGCGCGGGCTCCGCCGCGTTTTATCTCTACGACTCGCTGCGGCTCTTCTTCGCCAACGGCGGCGGCGCGGCGTACGTGGTCTCGGTGGGCGACTTCTGCGCGGAGCCACGCCTGGAGGATCTCCGGCAGGGCCTGGGCATCCTGGAAAGCCAGCCGGGACCGACGCTGCTCGCCGTGCCGGACGCCGTCCTGCTCTCCCGCGAGGAACACGCGACGTTCCTGCGCGACGTGCTGGCTCACTGCGCCAGACGGCGGGACCGCTTCGCGATCCTCGACGTGCAAGGCGGCGACGACGAGGATCTCGACGAGGACGAGGTGCGGCAGCTCCTGGCGGATTTCCGCGGCGATCTCGGCGGTCCTCGCGATGACGAAGAGAGCTTCGGCGCCGCCTACTTCCCCTTCCTCCTCGCGGCCACGAGCTCCGGGGAGGAGATCGCGGTACCGGCGAGCGGCACCGTGGCCGGCGTCATCTCGCGGATCGACGGCGCGCGGGGAGTCTGGCACTCGCCGGCGAACGTCGCGTTGACCGGCGTCACGCTTCCGGCGGTTCGCATCGACGACCGGCAGCAGGACGATTTCACCACGGCGCCGGAAGGCAAGGCGGTGAACCTCATCCGCAACTTCGCCGGCCGCGGCACCCGGATCTGGGGCGCCAGGACGCTCGGCAGCGATCCCTACTATCGCTACATCCAGATCCGCCGCACCATCATCTACATCGAACAATCGATCAAGAAGTGGCTGGATCAGCTCGCCGGCGCAGCCAACGACGACACGACCCGGCGCGCGGTCGAGTCGAGCGTCGCCGATTTCCTACACGGCCTCTGGATCCAGGGCGGGCTCCAGGGCGCCACTCCCGTCCAGGCCTACCGCGTCACCACCACCACGACGCAGGAGGACGTCGACAACGGCATCGTGAACGTCCAGATCCAGGTAGCGCCGTTGCGCCCGGCGGAGTTCGTGGTGATCATCATCCAGCAGTTGCTGGCGGGTCGGCACCCGCCGCCGTGATGGGCCGCGAAAGCCCGCGGGAGAGCGATCACCGCCTCCGCGAGGGCGGCCTCGGCCCGCGCGTGGGCCGCCAGCGCCCCGGAGCGGGCCAAGGCAGCCCCGAAGCGAGCCGCCGGAGCCCCGTTCGTGGGCCACCTTGGCCCGCTCGCGGGCGCTCGCCGCCCCTCCATGAGCAGCCGCGGCCCCGGCGGGAGCGGTCCCGGCCCGAACGGGGGCCGCCGCCGCTCTCGGCGGGGCCGTCGTCGCCCACGCGCCGCGGCAGACCCGACCGGGCAAGCGGAGGGCTCAGGCGTCTTCGCGGGAAGCGGACTCCGGGCTCGCGAGGTCCGGCTCGGCTTCCTGGAGGGTGCGGGCGGCCCGGACGTCCTCCACCGGCAGCGAATTGCCGAACACCAGGGAGAGCGACTCGGACCGCCCGGGGATCGGCCGGACCCCGAACATCGTCAGCCCCGCCCAACGGTGGCCGAAGAGGCTCTTCACCGCCGCCTGGATCTTGATCGCCAGCTCCTGGCCCTCGCCGCGGGTGATCCGCAATTGCTACGTCACCGCCTGCCGGAGACCCGCGAGGCTCTGCTGCCGTTGGGCCAGGCGCCGCGTCATTGCGGCTGTCGCGGCCAGCGCGTCCCGCAGCTCCCGGAGCTGCGGTGTCTGAAGCTCCGGGAATTGGTCCATCTGGCCGACGATCGAGTCCCACTCCTTCAACGAGTCCGCAAGCGCGACCTTTCGCATCTCTGCCTCCTGGGTTGAAGAGATCCTGTTACCGCTGTTTCAGGGGCGAACGCGGATCCGGCCGCGGTTTATTCCCTGGCAGCATAGAGACGCGCCAGTTATCGGACGGCTGACCCTCAGTTTTCCAGCCCGTAGCGGCGCAACCTCGCCTTCAAGGTATTGCGGGAGATGCGCAGCAGGCGGCTGGCCTCGCTGAGGTTGCCGCCGGCCTGTTGCAGGGCCGCCGCGAGGAGCCTCCGGTCGTACTCCTCGCGCGCCGCCTGGAAGCTCTCCGGGTCCGCTTGGCCGGCCTGGGGCAACGGCGGCGGGGGCGGCAGCTCGGGGGGCGGGCCGGTGACGGCGGAGGCGGCCTCCAGCCGGGGGAGCGCGAAGGCGCCGGCCGCGGGCAGGCTCCAGTTGCGGACGAGATACTGGCGGGCCTGCATCAGCTCGGCGTCGCTGAGCTGGCGGACGCGCACGGCGGCCAGCAGCTCCTCCCAGGCGCGCCGGATCGGCTCATTGCAGGCTTCTCCCACCTGGGACGCCCGCGGCGATGGCCTCCTCGCACAACGCCGCGGCCTTGCCGAGCGCGCCTCTCCG
>DATBGJ010000016.1:0-4455 GCA_036558045.1 Thermoanaerobaculia bacterium | reverse complement strand
GGCCGGACGCCCCGCGGCGAGCCGGGGCGGGCGCTGCTCCCCGACGACGTCCGCCTCCCCCGGGTCTATATCGGCTTCCGCGCCCCCGCCTACGGCGAGCGCGCCTGGTACGCCGCCGACCTGCTGGCCTCGGTGCTGGCGGGCGGCAAGTCGAGCCCGCTCTACCGCGAGCTGGTCTACGAGCGCCAGATCGCGCAGGACATCGGCGCCTCGCTGGGCCCCTACGAGAGCGCCGCCACCTTCCTGCTCGTCGCCACGGCGCGGCCGGGCGTGGCCATCGAGACCCTGGAAGAGGCGCTGCTGAGCACCATCGACCGCGCGGCCGCCGCGCCTCCCGACGCCGCCGACCTGGAGCGGGCCCGCAACCGCATGCTGACCGACTCCTACAGCGCGCTCCAGAAGCTGGACAGCCTGGCCGACCTCTTCTCCCAGTTCACCACCTACTTCGACGATCCCGCCGGCGTCGCGCGCGAAGCCGGCCGCTACCTGGAGATCACGCCGCAGGACCTCATGGACTACGCGGCGGGCTGGTGCACGGAGGCGGAACGGGTGGTGTTGTCGGTCGTGCCAAAATAGCGAATGAAGAATAGCGAATGGCGAATTGAAAGATGACTGACCAGAACACCTCCCCGCCTTCGCAATTCGCTATTCGACATTCTGCATTCAAAGTCGACCGCTCCCTCCCTCCCCCGCCCGGCCCGATCCGGCCGTTCCGCTTCCCGCCGTTCCTGCGCACCCGGCTGGCCAACGGCCTCGCGGTGCTGGCGGCGCGCCAGCCCGGCCCGCCGCTGGTGAGCATCGAGCTGGTCTCTCCGGCGGGCGGGCAGTTCGATCCCGAAGGAGCCCTGGGGATCGCCGCCATGACCGCCGCCGTGCTCGACGAGGGGACGGTGCGGCGCTCGTCGATCGAGATCGCGGCCACCGCCGAGCGGCTGGGCGGCTATCTGGTGAGCGGCGCCGACTGGGACGTCGGCTATCTCGCCACCGGCCTGCTCTCGGAGTACCGCCTCTCCGGCCTCGACCTGCTGGCCGAGGTCGCTCTCTTCCCGACGTTTCCCGAAGCGGAGATCGAGCGCCTGCGGCAGCGGCAGCTCGCCGAGATCCTGCGCCGCGCCCAGGATCCCTCCGCCCTCGCCGACGACCGCTTCCATCGCGAGGTCTACCGCGGCACCGTCTACGCCCACGTGCTGCTCGGCGAAGCGGAGAGCGTCTCGCGGCTCGACCGCGACGCGATGGTGTCCTTCTACCGGCGCCACTACGGCCTCGCCGGCTCGGCGCTGATCGCCGTCGGCGACTGCGAGCCGGAAGCGCTGCTGCGCGAAGCCGAGAGCCTCTTCGCCACGGCCGCTCCCCTGCCGGCCTTGACCGCGCCGCCGGAGATCCGCCCCGCTCCCCTGCCCGGCATCGTCGTGCACCTCGTGGACCGTCCGGGCGCCGCGCAGACCGAGCTCCGCCTCGGCCACGTGGGCGTGCCGCGCACGCACCCGGAGTACATCACCCTCGTCGTGCTCAATACCCTGCTGGGAGGCAAGTTCACCAGCCGCATCAACATGAACCTGCGGGAGCGGCATGCCTTCACCTACGGCGCCACCAGCCGCTTCGTGCCGCGCATGGGGCCGGGACCGTTCCTGGTGGCCGCGGGGGTGGAGACCGAATCCGCCGGCGCCGCCGCCCGCGAGGTCCTGCACGAGCTGCGGCGCGTGCGCGAAGAGCTGGTCGAGCCCGAGGAGCTGGAGGAGACCCGCAGCTACATGATCGGCGTCTTCCCCTACACCGTGCAGACCATCGGCGACCTCGCCAAGCGGCTGGAGACGCTCTCCGTCTTCGGCCTGCCGGACGACTACTACACGTGGCACCTGGAGCGCATCGCCCGCGTCACCCGCGAAGAGGTGCTGGAGGCGGCGCAACGCCACATCGAACCGGAGCACATCGCCATCGTGGCCGTCGGGCCCGCCGAGACGCTGGAGCCGCAATTCGCGGGCCTGGGACCCGTGACCGTCTGGGCGCCCGAGGGCGAGCTGCAGGCGGTCCTGTAGGGGCGGCCCTGCGTGGCCGCCCTGGTCCGCCCGGTCCGATTCGTCCGTGTTCGTCCGTGATCGTCCGTGTTCGTCCGTGTTCTTCTTCAGAGAATCCGCGCCGTCAATTCCGCCGACTTGGAGAGATAGATCTCCAGGCGCTGAGAGCCGCCGCTCACGAAGTGGCCGTCGAGCTGCTTGACCCGTGCTCCGAGCCGCTTGGGCGCGACGTGGACGACGACCTTCGAGCTGCCCGGCGGCAGATCGTTGATCGTCTTCGTCATGTCGTGGCCCTCGCTGCCCCGCCGCTGCCAGAAGAACCCGCCGCGGGCGAAGTTCTCGCGCAGCACCTCGCGGTTGTTCACCCGCACGATGAGAACCGCGTCGAGATCCGACTGGAAGTGCACCTGGAGCGATGAGGTCTGCGCCTCCGCCGCGCCCGCCTCGCGATGGCCGGCCGGCTGCGCCTCGCCCGCGGCCGGCGTGGCGGCGGCCACCTCCTCGCCCGGAGCCGTCGTTCCGGGCTGCTCCGGAGTGGCCCGCTGCCTGGCCAGGCGCGCCTTGCTCTGCTGCGCCTTGGCGAGCACGGCCTTGGCCTCCTCGCTCGCCGGCTCCATGCCCAGCACGAGGTTGGCCAGCGCGATCGCCTGGTCGTACTTCCTCTGCGTCAGCGCCCGCTGCGCGCCGGTGAGATTGGCGGCGATCGCCTTCTCCTGATTGACCAGGTTCGGGAAGTCCTGGAGCTGCAGCTCGGCCAATTCGCGCTGCCGGCGCAGGCCGTCGTCGTCGGGCCGGAGCTGCTCGGCCTGACGGTACAGATCGACCGCCTTGCCGAACTCGCCCCGGCGCATCGCCCGGTCCGCGTCCTCCCGCAGCTTTGCCGCCTGGACCTGGGTGGGGTCCGGCGCGGCCGCGGCCTGCGGCGCCGGGGCCTCCGGCTGCGACCATCCCTGCAAGAGGCGGTACGCCGCGCCGGCGAGGACGGCGGCGGCGAGCACGATCCCGCCGACGGCGAGCAGCCGGCCCGGCGACGGCGGCCGGCGCGGCGCGGGAAGCGGCGGCGCCTCCGTGGCCACCGTATCGGCCAGATCCTCGGCGGGTGGAGGCGGCGGCGCCAAGGGCAGCGGCGGCGGCAGGGAAGCGGAGCCGGAGCCGTCCTGCGTGGCGGCAGGAGGCGGCGGCACGGGAAGCGGCGGCGGCGCGGGGGAACGGCTCCGCCAGCGGCTCAGCAGCGAGGGCTTCGCGGCCGGGCGGGGCGGCGGCGGCGGTGGCGGGTCCGGAGGGATCAGCACCAGCGGCGAGTCCGAGAGGCTCCGCGTCTCGTTGAGATCGTCGTGGACGACGCTCGTCTCGACGGCGCGCCGCAGGTCGTCCACCAGCTCGCGCGCCCGCTGATAGCGGCGGGCGGGGTCCTTCTCGAGCGTGCGGTTGAGCACCCGCTCCACCTCGGGGGGGAGGCCGCGCACGTACTCCTTGATCGGGGTGAAGGCGTCGTAGACGATGCGGTGGCTCACCACCGTCAGGTTTTCGCCCTGGAACGGCTTGTGGCGGGTGAACATCTCGTAGAGCACCACGCCGAGCGAGAAGAGGTCCGCGCGCCAGTCCACGTCCCGGCCCTGGATCTGCTCCGGCGCCATGTAGTTGGGCGTGCCGAGGAGCTGCCCTTCCTGGGTGAGGTTCGAGCTGTCGAGCCGCGCGATGCCGAAGTCGGTGATCTTCACCCGGTTCTCGGAAGTGATCAGGATGTTCGCCGGCTTGACGTCGCGGTGCACCACCCGGTTGGCATGGGCGTAGTCGAGGGCGTCCGCCACCTGGGCCAGGATGTCGAGCACGAACCGCGGCGAGAGCGCCTGCTCCCCCTGCAGCAGGAGCTTGAGATTGGTGCCGCGCACGTACTCCATGGCGATGAACGCGAGCCCGTCGCCGCTGTCCTCCACCACGTCGTGGATGGTGACGATGTTGGGATGGGTCAGGATGCCGGCGCTCTGCGCCTCGCGGATGAAGCGCACCCGGAACTGCTCCATCTCCTGGTCCTTGACCGAGTAGCCGATGCGAAACGTCTTCAACGCCACCAGCCGGCCGATCAGCGGATCGCGCGCCAGGTAGACGACACCCATGGCGCCCTTGCCGATCTCATCGACAATTTCGTAACGGCCGAGCTTGGTCGGTGTCAGGGGCAGCATGGCGGTAACCGCTTGTCGCGTCCGGGCATTGTAACCCGAGAATCGGCGCGGCATGCCCTCCGCCCGCCGGTTGCGAGGCCGTCGATCTATTCATGGTCACCCGTCGGGGGCAAAGGCTGCGGCCGGCTACTCCCTCAGGGGGGAAGCAGCGCGGCGGCGCATGGCGCACCGCCGTCCAGCCTTCCGGGAGAAGCGAGCCATGCGCAGAAAGGTAAGGAATGCTTGTGGTGGCTTTGGGGTCCTACTGCTGACCCTCT
>DATBGJ010000015.1:0-3352 GCA_036558045.1 Thermoanaerobaculia bacterium | reverse complement strand
GGTCCGCTTCTCCCAGCGCACCTACTTCGGCTCGGCGTCGCAGAAGAACTGGGCGATGGACCAGGTGACCAACGAGTGGATCCTCATCTTCGACGCCGACGAGCGGTGCACCCCGAAGCTCCAGCAGGAGATCACGGAGCTGCTCGCCTCCGGCCCCCGCCAGGAGGCCTACACGATCCGGCGCCGCGTCTACTTCCTGGACCGGCTCATCCGCTTCTCCGGCTGGCAGCACGATCAGGTCGTGCGGCTGGTCAGGACCGGCTCGGCCCGCTATCCCAACCGCCGGGTGCACGCCGACATGATCACCCGCGGTCCGGCTCCCCTGCTGCGCAATCCCATGGAGCACTACATGACCGATTCGCTCGACGAGTACGTGCGGCGGATCGAAAAGTACAGCTTCTGGGGCGCGGCGCAGAACTGGAGAGAAGGCAAGAGGTCCGGTCCCGTTCAGGTCTTCGGCCGCTCCATCTGGCGTTTCTTCCGCACCTATCTCTTCCAGCTCGGCGTCCTCGACGGCATGCACGGCCTGGTCTTCTGCATGCTGCAGGCCTACGGCACCTACCTGAAATGGGCGCTGCTCTGGGGCTGGCACGTCAACGCCGCCCGCGGTCGCATGCCCCCGCTGCCGATCTTCGACGACAACGAGGAGACCTGGCGCGGCCTCGAGGAGGCGGAGAAGCCCGCGGCGGCGAAGTAAGGGGAGCCAGCCCCTCCCGTCGGGTCGTGCCAGTCGTTGGGTTCTGCCCTTCGAGGCTTCGCAGCGCAGAACGCCAAAATAACCAAAGTGGCTATGAACCCCCCGTAACCTTCCTAACCCCTCCAGCGTAATGACACGCGGGAGGATCCTTCATGGCTTCGTTCCGTCAGGACGTCCGCTTCGGCTTGCGGCTGCTCTTCCGCCATCCCGGCCACACGCTGGCAGCGGTCGTCGCCCTCGGTCTCGGCATCGGCCTCGCCACCGCGATGTTCAGCATCGTCTACGGCGTCGCCTATCGCGGCCTGCCGGTGCCGGAGGCCGACCGCATCGTGCACGTCGAGAACGCCAACCCGTCGCTCGATCAGCCGAGCCTGGAGGTGTTCCTCCACGACTTCCTCGACATTCGCGGGCGGCAGAAGTCCCTCGAGGGCCTCTCCGGCTATTACGACGGCACGCTCAACCTCAGCGGCGACGGCGGCCAGCCGGAGCGCTTCAACGGCTCGTTCATCTCCGCCAACGCCTTCGACCAGTTGCGGGTCAAGCCGGTCCTCGGCCGCGGCTTCCTGCGGGGCGAGGACACCCCGCAGGCCGAGCCGGTGGCGGTGCTCTCCTACGGCGTCTGGAAGACCCGCTATCAGCGCGATCCGAAAGTCCTCGGCCGGCCGGTGCGGATCAACGGCGAGGCGGGGACCATCGTCGGCGTGATGCCGGAGGGGTTCGCCTTTCCTAACCTGACGGAGGTATGGACGCCGTTGCGGCTCGATCCCCTGCGCCTCGAGCGCGGCCAGGGGGAGACCCTCGAGGTGATGGGCCGGCTGCGGGACGGCGTCTCGGTGGAGGCGGCGCGGGCGGAGATCCAGGGGATCGTCAAGGCGATCGCCCTCCAGTACCCGAAGACCAACAAGGGGCGCATCGCGGTGGTCAAGCCGTGGATGGAGGAAGCCATCGGCGACGAGCCGCGCCGCTTGTTGTGGACGATGCTGGGGGCCTGTCTCTTCGTCCTGCTCATCGCCTGCACCAACGTGGCCAGCCTGATGGTGGCGCGCGCCTCGCGGCGCACGCGCGAGATCGCCATCCGCGCTTCGCTCGGGGCCAGCCGCGGCAGGATCATCGTCCAGCTCCTGCTCGAGAGCCTCCTCATCGCGCTGCTCGGCGCCGGCATCGGCCTCCTGCTCGCGCGCTGGGGCGTGCAGGCCTTCAACTCGGCCATCGCCGTCACCGATCCTCCCTTCTGGCTGCGCGTTGCCGTGGACCCGACGGCGATGCTCTTCACCCTCGGCGTGACGTTGCTCGCAGCGCTGCTCTCGGGCCTGCTGCCGGCGCTCCAGGCCTCGCAGGCGGACGTCGGCGAGGTGCTCAAGGACGAGGGGCGCGGCTCCTCCAGCCTGCGCGTGGGACGGCTGAGCCGCTTCGTCGTCATCGGCGAGGTGGCGTTCTCCTGCCTCCTGCTGGTGGGCGCCGGGCTGATGATCCGCAGCGTGCTGGCCATGCGGACGGTCGACCTCGGCTTCGACGCCACCCATCTGCTGACGGCCCGCATCGCCCTCTTCGAGTCCGCCTATCCCAAGGAGGCGGACCGGGTGCGCTTCTTCGACGACCTGCTGGAGCGCCTCGCCGACCATCCCGGCATCACGGCGGCGGCCGCCACCACCAATCTGCCCGGCGGCGGCACGGGGCAATGGCAGTATCGCGTCGAGGGGCGCGCCTATCCCACCGAGCGCGACGTGCCCGAGACGCGCGTGGCCATGGTCTCCGCCGGCTTCCTCGACACCTTCGGCGCGCGCGTCCTCGCCGGCAGGAACTTCGGCCCGCAGGACCGGGCGGGAAGCCTGCCGGTGGCGATCGTCAACCGCACTTTCGCCGCCAAGGTGTGGCCCGGCGAGGACCCGCTCGGCAAGCGCATCCGGCTGGAGGAGGAGCCGGATGAGACCAGGCCGCCCTGGCGCACCGTCGTCGGCGTCGCACCCGACCTGCAGATGGCCGGAGTCGGCGATGGCAACGACGAGACTCCCGAGGGCCTCTACCTGCCCCTGGCGCAGCGCTGCCCCGGCTTCGTCAGCATCGCCGTACGCACGCAGACGGACAACCCCGTGGCGCTCACCACCGCGGTGCGGCAGCAGGTGAACGCCCTCGATCGCGACCTGCCCATCTATTTCGTCTATTCGATGGAGGAGGTCCTCTCCCGCGGCCGCTTCTTCACCAACCTCTTCGCCTCGCTGTTCGCCATCTTCGGCCTGATGGCGCTGGTGCTCGCCTCGGTGGGCATCTATGGCGTGATCGCCTTTGCGGTGAACCAGCGCACGCAGGAGATCGGTATCCGCATGGCGCTCGGCGCCGAGCGGCGCAACGTCCTGCGCATGATCCTGCGCCAGGGGATGTGGCAGCTCGGCTTCGGCCTCGGAGTCGGCCTGCTCGCCGCCTTCTTCGTCTCCCGGCTGCTGGCGACCTTCCTCATCGACGTCCAGCCGCGGGACCCGGTCACCTTCACGTTGGTGTCGTTCCTGCTGGCGCTGGTGGCGATGGTGGCCTGCTGGATTCCCGCGCGGCGGGCTACGAGGACCGATCCGCTGGTGGCGATAAGGTACGAGTAGCGGCGGGTATGCCCTCCGAAGCCCTCACCTCCCCGGCCCTCCTCTCCCAGAGGGAGAGGAGGGA
>DATBGJ010000014.1:0-4117 GCA_036558045.1 Thermoanaerobaculia bacterium | reverse complement strand
TGGCCCGGGTGGGCGAGCAGCTCGGCTGCGCATAGGTGGAGGTCAGCATGAGCCCCTCATGGGCCAGGCGGTCGATGTTGGGCGTCACGGCGCCGAAGGTTGCGCCGCCGCCGTAGGCGCCGTAGTCGCTCCACCCCATGTCGTCGGTGAGGAAGATCAGGATGTTGGGATGCTTGCAGCCTTTCTCCTTCGCCGGATCGATCTTGCACGTCGGGCACGAGCGGGCCAGGGTGGCGGCGCAGTAGCCGCGGTTCTGGAGGTTGTCGACGGCCTCCTGGATCTGGACCGGATGGAGCATCACCGGCTCCATGTTCGGCGCCGGCTTCACGGCCAGCGGCGAGTTGCCGCCCTTGGTTCCGGTGGCCGGAATTTCGACGAGATAGCGGTTCTGGTTGGCGGCCTTGCGGTAGTCGAAGTCGCCCCAGGGAACGGCCTTGATCTCGTTTTTCGTCTCGTTCTTCGGCGGCCCTCCGGTCTGCGCGTGCAGCCGGACGGCGCCGAGCCCCGCGAGAAGCGCGAGGCACAACACGGCGAGCCTGCGGGTCCTCCTCTCTCTGAATCGCATGCAAGTCTCCTTTCTCAATGCCGGGGATCCGGCGAAATCGATCGGTAGGCGTAGGCGAAGCGCGCCTCGCGCGGAGCGAGCGTTGCGGCCCGGGCCAGCTCCGCGGTCGCCTCGCCGAGGCGGCGCCGGCGCACCAGGAGCAGGCCGAGGGCGTAATGGATCGTGGCGTCGCCGGGAGCCCGCGCCAGGGCCTGGCGGAGGAGAACCTCGCCCTCGGGGTCGCGGCCCTGGAGGCGGTAGATCTCGGCGAGGTTGACCCAGGCCGGCGCGAAGGTGCGGTCGAGCTGCAGCGCGCCGCGGAAGGCCGCTTCGGCGTTCGCGAGCCGCCCCAGCCGCGCCTCCAGCCAGCCGAGGTTGAGCCGGGCTTCGGCGCGGTCCGCGTTGACCTCCTGCACGGCCCGGTACTCCGCGAGAGCCGGGAGAAGACCGGGCACTGTCGCGGCGTCCGGCGGGCCGGCCATCAGCACCCGCGCCGCCTCGACGCGCACGCCGCGGACGGGATCGGCCAGCGCGGCCGCGAGCAGACCGGCGCGCCGATCGGGCTCCAGGGCCTCGGCCGCCGTCGCGGCCGCCGCGCGCACCAAGGGATCGGCGTCCGTGAGGGCGCCGGCGAGGTCGGCGTCCGTCACCGCGCCGGGATACCGCCGCAGCAGCGACAGAGCGGTGGCGCGTGCGATGCCCGGCGTCTGCGCGTCCACAGCGACGCGGAGCAAGGACTCCCCCGCGCCGGGATCGCCCTGGCGGCCGGCCTGGATCGCCTCGCCCCAGTGCCCTTGGCGCTGCCGGTCCGGTCCATACCAGCGGGCGACGGTCCCGGCCGCCCAGCGCGTGGAGCGGCCGGCGTGGCAGCCGTTGCAGGCGTTGGGAGCGCCCAGCTTCGCCGAGAGGTCCGGCCGCGGCACGCGCAGGCTGTGGTCCCGCCGGGCGTGGACCACCATGTAGGTGCGCCGCGGCATGTGGCAGTCGACGCACCGCGCTCCGGATGAGCCGGCGGCGTGGCGGAGATGCGCGGGAGCGTCGTACTTCGCCGCCGCGTGGCAGTGGGTGCAGAGCGCGTTGCCAATCCGCCGCAGCTTCGCCGCGTGCGGCTCATGGCAATCGCTGCACGTCACGCCCTTCGCATGCATGCGGCTCTGCAGGAACGAGCCGTACTCGTAGACCTCGCCCTGGATCTGCCCGTCGGCAAAGTACGAGCCCTCTTCCAACAAGACCGGACGGTGGCTCTCCAGCAGCGGCCGGCCGGGCTCGTACGGCTCGTGGATCACGGAGCGGCTGGCGTGGCAGCGGGCGCAGGTCTCGATCTCGTTGGTGGCCGCGGGAGGCGCGAGACGGAGGCCGTCGCCCGTCCGCGGATCGACGATCCAGGTGCCGCGGCCGGGGTCCTTCAGGTGGACCGTGAGGCCCATGCCGCCGTCCGTCCGCGGCTCCGGCTTCCTCGCCCACGCCACGTGCCGCGAGCCCGGTCCATGGCACGCCTCGCAGGAGACGTCGATCTCGGACCACGTCGTCTCGTAGCGGTCCTCGGCCTGCACGTAGCCCTTGCGGACGTTGGTCGAGTGGCACTCGGCGCACATGTAGTTCCAATTCTGGTTGGGACCCGTCCAGTGGAGCGCATCGCCGGCGGGGACGGGCTCGTCCGGATGGAGGTGGAACCAGCGCTGGCCGCCCTCGGAGGCGGGCCGCGCGTCCCAGCAGAGGGGCAGGGCCTGGAGCCGGCCGCCCGGCATCTCGACGAGGTATTGCTGGAGTGGGTAGACGCCGAAGGTGTAGGCGACGCGGAAGTCGCCGGGTTTGCCGTCCGGCCCATCGGTGCGGACGAAATACTTACCATCGCGCTGGAAAAACGTGGAAGTCACGCCGAAGTGGCTGAGCGTGGCGCCGCCGAAGTCGCCGAGCACGTTGCCGGGCGCGGCCTCCTGCATGGCGCGGTCGTGGTGCGAGCCCTGCCACAGGCGGTCCTCGGTCTCGTGGCAGCCGGCGCAGGCCTGCCGGCCGACGAAGGAGGCGGCGGGCCCGGCGGCGGCAGGCGCGTCGGCGGCGCGCGAGACGCAGCCGGCGGAGAGGCCCGCGATCGACAAGAGAAAAATCCAACGTGGATGAGACATGCAGATCCCACCTTCCTCAAAGCTGGTTCCAGCTTCTCTAGTGGGATGACAGCGGGATGTATCGCAGGATTCCGACTACTTCTTCGCGACCGCCCGGAAGGGATATCCGCCGATCTCCTCGGCGTTGCCAGGGGAACGGAACCCCTCGAGGGTCAGGCGGTATTCGCCGGGTACGAAGAAGGACGCCGGGAAAGTGATCATGATCGTTTCGAGCGCGTTGGGCTCGAGGCCCGCCTGGCGGAAGACGACGCCGTCTCCTTGCCGCGTGATCGTCACGCGGTAGCTCGCGAAGCGGTCCCCGGCTCCCACGTCCACGGCGAGGACCACCGGCTCGCCGGCGCGGGAGAGATCGATCGTCGCCGCCGGCTCGCCCGCTTCGCCGCGCACGGCGGTGAGGAGGACGATCGGCAGGTTGGCCAGCGGCCGGTCGAGGAGGTTCGGCCGGGCTGCCGGCTCTTGCGCCGCGGCGATCTTCGCCTCCAGCTCGCGGCGCTCGTCGCTCCGCCGGCGCTCGCTCGCGGCGAGCCGTCCCTGGAGGTCCGCCGTCTCGCGCTGCTGGCTCTGCCAGCGCGCGCGCCAGGCGGCTATGTCCTGCCGCTGGAAGGCGGACCAGAGCAGAGGTGCAGCGACGACCGCGAGCACGGCCAGGGCGAGGCCCCATTGCGCCAGCCGGCCGCGCCGGGCCAGCCAGGCGAAGACCCCGGCTTGCACGACGGCCTTGGCCGCGTCCTCGGCCGCCGCGGCCTGCAGGCCCCGCTGGAAGCCCCGCGCCAGCTCGAGCTGCTCCATGCACTCGGGGCAGGTTACGAAGTGCTCCTCGAACCGGGCTTCTTCCTCCGGAGGCAGCAGGCCCCGGTGGTAGCGCTCCACCAGATCGTTCTCTTCGATGTAGGTGTGATCCATGGCGTCAGCCCCCGGCCGCCCGGAGCGCTCCCTTCCATAGTGTGACCAGAAGCAGAATGATCACAGCCTGCGCGAGAGCCGCCGTCTCCGCGGCCTCCCCGCGCCGCGTGAGGTAGAGCTCCCTGTAACGCTGGCGCGCGCGGTGCAGGACGCGGTTGAACTGCAGATTCGTCAGGCCGTAGTCGGCGCAGATGCGGTCCTTGTCCTCCTCGGCGATGTAGAAGCGGAGGAGGATCTGGCGGTCCCGTTCATTGGCCAGGTCCCGCAGCACGCGGCGGACCAGGGCGGCGTTGTCGCGCGTCAGCAGCTCCGCCAGCGGTCCGGTGCCGGGCGCCGCGAAGCCGAGGAGGGCCTCGCTGTCGGACTCGGTCTTGCGGCGGCCGATCTTGCGGTAGTGCTCGATCGCCAGGTTGCGGGCGATCTGGGCGAGGAAGCCGGGCAGCTTGGCGGGCTCGCGCAGCTCGCCGCGGCGCAGCTTTTCGAGGGCGAGGCGGAAGGTCTCCTGGTAGAGGTCCTCCGCCTCGGGCCGGCCGTTGGTGTGGCG
>DATBGJ010000013.1:0-2621 GCA_036558045.1 Thermoanaerobaculia bacterium | reverse complement strand
CAGCCTTTCTTCCACCGGGAGCTCTGCGGTTTGGCGGGAGGCGCCGGCGCCTTTGGAGGCGGCGCCTCGAGCCGGTGCACGGCGACCTCGCGGGTCTTGGTGCCGTCGCGCGGCGCGCCGCAGCCGGAGCAGTAGGCGTTGGCGGCGGGATTGTCCGCTCCGCAGTAGGCGCAGATCCAGTCGGCGCCGGCCTGGGCGCGCTTCAGCGCCTCGGCGTCGGTCACCTCGGCAGCGGCGTCCGGCAGGTAGAACTTCACCTCGGGGCCGCGCGGCGAGCCGCAGCCGCCACAAAACTTCTCGGGCCCGCGGTTCCCCTTACGGCCGCAGACGGGGCAATCCCAGGCTCCTTCGCGAATGGCCACGGTGGTCTCCGGAGTGCAGGTTCGGGGGAATCCTATCAAGGGTGCGGGAGACACGGACGAACACGGACGGGCATGGACGAACAGGGACGGGAACGGCGGGATATCCTTGCTCCATGGCAGAAACCCTCAACCAGCCGCCGCCTTTCGAGGCCTTGAACCTCTTCTCTGCGGACCGGCCGCTGGCAGAAGCGTTGCGGCGCGAGGGCGCGGGGTGGGCGGAGGAGCGGGTGCGGGCGTTCGGCGAGCTGGTGGGCCGGCGCGAGACGATCGCCTGGGGATTCCAGGCGAACGGGAATCCGCCGTCGCTGTGCACCCACGACCGGCGAGGCGAGCGCATCGACGAGGTGGAGTTCCATCCCGCCTGGCACGCGTTGATGGCGCTCGGCGTCGAGCACGGTCTCCACGCCCTGCCCTGGCGCGAGCCGCGGCCGGGAGCGCACGTGGCGCGGGCGGCGATGTTCATGCTGCTGGCCGAGGTGGAGGCCGGCGTCGGTTGCCCTCTCTCGATGACCTACTCCGCGGTGCCCGCGTTGCGCGTGCAGCCTGATCTCGCCGCGGAGTGGGAGCCGCGCTTCACCGCGACGGTCTACGAGCCGCGGCTGGTGCCGGCGGCGGAGAAGGCCGGCGCGCTGTGCGGCATGGCGATGACCGAGAAGCAGGGCGGCTCGGACGTGCGCGCCAACACCACCGCGGCGCGGCCGCTCGGCGCCGGCGGTACGGGCGCGGAGTACGAGCTGACCGGCCACAAGTGGTTCTGCTCGGCGCCGATGTGCGACGCCTTCCTGGTGCTCGCCCAGGCGCCGGGCGGCCTCTCCTGTTTTCTTCTCCCCCGCTTCACGCCGGGCGGCGAGCGCAACCGCTTTCATCTGCAGCGGCTCAAGGACAAGCTCGGCAACCGCTCGAACGCCTCCAGCGAAGTGGAATTCCACGCCGCCTGGGCGCGCCTCGTCGGCGAGGAAGGCCGCGGCGTGCAGACAATCCTCGAGATGGTGAACCACACCCGGCTCGACTGCGTGATCGGCGCCGCCGCCGGCATGCGCTGGGGCACCGCGCGGGCGATCCATCACGCGGCGCACCGGCGGGCCTTCGGCAAGCGGCTCGTCGATCAGCCGCTGATGCGCAACGTGCTCGCCGACCTCGCCGTCGAGTCCGAGGCCGCGACGACGGCCATGATGCGTCTGGCCCGCGCCTACGACGCCGAGGCCGACGCGCCGTTCCGCCGGCTCGCCACCGCCGTGCTCAAGTACTGGACCTGCAAGCGCGCGCCGGTCCACGCCGCCGAAGCCCTCGAATGCCTGGGCGGCAACGGCTACGTGGAGGAATGGGGCCTGGCGCGCCTCTACCGCGAGGCGCCGCTCAACTCGATCTGGGAAGGGTCGGGGAACGTGCAGTGCCTGGACGTGCTGCGGGCGATCCAGAAGTCGCCGGAGTCCCTCGCCGCGCTCTTCGACGAGATCGGCGAAGCGCGCGGCGATGTTCGCCTCGACGGCTACGTGCGCGACCTGCAGAAGGAGCTCGGCGATCTGAGGGACGTGGAGACGCGGGCGCGTCGCCTCGTCGAACGGCTGGCGTTGGCGCTGCAGGCCTCGCTGCTGGTGCGTCATGCGCCGTCAGCCGTGGCGGACGCCTTCTGCGCCAGCCGGCTCGGCGGCGGGGGAAGAGCGTTCGGGACGTTGCCGGCGGGGACGGATTTCGGGGCCATCCTGGAGCGGGCGCTCGTTTTGTAGGTATCATGGAGAGTGTTATGGCAAGGGAACTGATCGAGTCGAAACCCTCTGTAATGATGGGAAAGCCCGTGGTGACGGGGACTCGCATCACCGTGGAGCTGATCCTCGAGAAGCTCGCCGCAGGCGAAACGGTCGAGCAGATCCTGGATGCTCATCCGCGGCTGACGCGTGAAGGCATCTCGGCAGCCTTGGAATTCGCCGCCCGTGCCTTGCGTGCCGATGTGATCTATCCGGTTCCTGATGAGGCAGCGTGAGATTCCTCGCCGATGAGAGCGTTGATCGCCAGATCGTCGCGCAGTTGAGAAAGCAAGGCCACGAAGTTCTCTACGTTGCGGAGTTGGACCCAGGTATCGATGACGTATTCATCTTGGAGCAGGCAGTCCAGCTTGGTTCGCTCCTCATCACGGCAGACAAGGATTTCGGAGAGCTCGTGTACCGCCAGAAGCGCGCCAGGAGAGGTGTCTCGCGCCAGGTCAAGCCTGGGAAGGGAGGAAGGATGAAGTAAGCAAATCCAGAAACCCTTCGTCGTGGA
>DATBGJ010000012.1:0-2458 GCA_036558045.1 Thermoanaerobaculia bacterium | reverse complement strand
GTGCGTCTCGACTTCCTTGAACACCTCTTTCATTGGGTCCCCTCCCGCTGAGGCTCGTTGCGTCCGGCAGGAAGATTCTTCCCCGTCCGGCCAAGACCTGTCAATCGAAGGGGTTGGCGGGACGAGGCCGGCTCAGCCGCGCACGATCGAGCCGACGCGCTCGCCGCAGACGACGCGGCGGATGTTGCCGGGCGGCGCGAGGTCGAAGATGGCGATGGGGATGCCGTTGTCGCGGCAGAGGGCGATGGCGGCGGTATCCATCACCTTGAGATCCTTCTCCAGCACCTCCTGGTAGGTCACCTCGGGCAGCAGCACCGCCTGCGGATCGGTCTCCGGATCGGCGGTGTAGAGGCCGTCCACCTTGGTCGCCTTGAGCAGGATGTCGGCGTGGATCTCGTTGGCGCGCAGGGCCGCGGCGGTGTCGGTGGTGAAGAAGGGATTGCCGGTGCCGGCGGCGAAGATGACGGCGCGGCGCTTCTCCAGGTGGCGGATGGCACGCCGCCGGATGAAGGGCTCGGCGACCTCGCGGATGTCGATCGCCGTCTGCACGCGGGTGGGCACGCCCCGCTTCTCCAGGGCGTCCTGGAGGGCCAGGGCGTTGATCACCGTGGCGAGCATGCCCATGAAGTCGCCGGTCACCCGGTCGATGCCACGGTGGCTGGCGGCGAGGCCGCGGATGATGTTGCCGCCGCCGACGACGATCGCCATCTCGACGCCGAGCTCATGGACGCTGTAGACCTCGTCGGCGATGGCCGCCACCACCGCCTCGTCGATGCCGAACGGCTGCGCGCCCATCAGGGCCTCGCCGGAGACCTTGAGGAGCACCCGGCGGTAGGCCGGCCGGCCCGCTTCCATCAAGCGCCCGCCTGGGCCATGACTTCGGCGGCGAAGTCGTCCTTGCGCTTCTCGATCCCCTCGCCCAGCTTGAAGCGGGAGAAGCGGCGCACCTGGATGTTCTCGCCGATCTTGCCGACCTTCTCGGCGATGAGCTGGCCGACGGTCTTGTCCTCATCCTTGACGAACGGTTGCTCGAGGAGGACGAACTCGGAGTAGTACTTCTCCATCTTGCCCTCGACGATGCGGTCGAGGATCTTCTCCGGCTTGCCCGAGGCGAGCGCCTGCTCGCGGAAGATGGCGCGCTCGTACTCCAGCACCTCCGGCGTCACCTCCTCGCGGCGCACGAAACGGGGATCGGCGGCGGCGATGTGCATGGCGATGTCGCGCACCAGCTCCTGGAACTGGTCGGTGCGCGCCACGAAGTCGGTCTCGCAGTTGACCTCGACGAGCACGCCGATCTTGCCGCCGGCGTGGATATAGGAGCCGACGGCGCCCTCGGCCGTCACCCGGCCGGCCTTCTTGGCCGCCGCGGCGAGGCCCTTCTTGCGCAGCGCGTCGACGGCGGCGTCGAGGTCGCCTCCCGTCTCGGTGAGGGCGTTCTTGCAGTCCATCATGCCGGCGCCGGTGCGCTCCCGGAGCTCCTTGACCATCTGAGCGGTGATTTCAGCCATGACAGCGTTCTCCTTGCGAACCGCGAAGCAGCGGAATGAATCGGAATTGCGGGGCGGCCCTCGCCCGGGCATAAATGCCCGGGCTACCATGCGAACAAGCCGGCCAAGGCCGGCTCCAACCTCCCTGAGTTTTCTGCCGGAGCCGGCTTCAGCCGGCTTCCTCGCACCTGTAGCCCGGCCATTCATGGCCGGGCTGGAGGCGCGGACCAGCGCTAGGCCGGAGCGGCCGCCGCGGCGTCCTTGTCGTAGACCGGCACGTCCTTGGAGCGGATCATCGACTCCTCTTCCAGCTTGCCGGAGCCGGCGAGATAGGCGTCGGCGATGCGCGCGGCGAACAGCCGGATGGCGCGGATGGCGTCGTCGTTGCCCGGGATCGGGTAGTGGATCAGCTCCGGATCGCAGTTCGTGTCGACGATGGCGATCACCGGGATGCCCAGCTTGTTGGCCTCGGAGACGGCGATGTACTCCTTCTTCGGATCGACGACGAAGAGCGCGTCCGGCAGCTCCTCCATGTCGCGGATGCCCTCGAGGTTCTTCGCCATCTTCTCGCGCTCGCGGTCCAGGCGCAGCCGCTCCTTCTTGGTGAGCGGGCTGTTCTCGTCGGAGAGCCGGGCCTCGATGTCCTTCAGGCGCTCGATGGAGGTGCGCAGGGTGACGAAGTTGGTCAGCGTGCCGCCCAGCCAGCGGTTGGTGACGAAGAACTCGCCGCAGCGCTGCGCCTCCTCGGCGATGGCCTCCTGGGCTTGCCGTTTGGTGCCGACGAAGAGGATGCGCTTGCCCCCGGCGGCCAGGCCCTGCACGAACTCGGCGACCTGATTGAACAGCCGCAGCGTCTTCTGCAGGTCGATGATGTAGATCCCGTTGCGCTTGCCGAAGATGTAAGGCTTCATCTTCGGGTTCCAGCGCCGGGTCTGGTGCCCGAAGTGGACGCCAGCCTCCAGCAGTTCCTT
>DATBGJ010000011.1:0-5963 GCA_036558045.1 Thermoanaerobaculia bacterium | reverse complement strand
AACCGCAACCGCTCCGGCCCGGGCAGCACGCCCGGCGGCAGCCGCCGCGCCAGCCAGGGCCAGTGCCGCAGTCTCGCGCCCAGCAGATTCGCCAGCGCGTGCGCCGCCAGCACCCGGAAAATCCAGGCCAGGCGGCGGACGTTGAGCCGGAATGCGGTCACGATACCTCTCCCCTCGTCTCCCCCGCTCCAGCTTTCCCTTCAAGAAGCAGGCCGAGGGACTCTGGCAAGGAGATCCACGCAGACCGTAAGGACCGGACAGGAGGGTACACCATGAGGAGCGCGGCCATCGGTGGACCTCGGGAAATTCTAAATTAACGGCGCCTCCCGCGGTAAGGCAGGCCGGACTAAAAGGGATCTAACCCGCGACGGATAAAGGCTGAAGCGCTCAGGCCGCCTCCTCGTGCCGACTGGCATCCGTCTCGTCGCCGCCGAAGACCGAGCCGCGGAAGATCGACTTGCGCCGACGCAGCATGTCGTCGATCGCCTCCTGCATGCGCGCCCGCACCTCGCGGCTGATGGCGTGCACCACCTCGGGATCGTCGGCCGCCTCGGGGCCGTAGCGCCGCTCGACGTGCATCGGCTCGAGGAACCGCGTGTGCCACTTCGAGGGCAGCGGCAGGCCGGGCAGCGGAAAGTTGGGACAGAGCGGCAGGTAGAGCCACTCGGTGGCGCGCTTGACCCACTTCCAATCCAGGCGGCCGAGGATGGGATAGATCTCGGCGCTGCCGACGGTGACGAAGGGCACGATCGGCGCGCGGTTGCGCAGCGCCATCTTCACGTACTCGTCGCGCCCGAACTTGCCGAGCTTGTAGGCGTCGCGGTACGGCGTGAAGGCGCCATGGATGCCCTCGGGGAACATGCCGAGCAGCCCCTCGTTGCCCAGCACCCAGTCGGCGTTCTCCTGGCAGGCGAGGATCCCCCCCAGCTTGGTCATGTAGTTGGCGAGGAACGGCGGCTTGACCAGACAGGGATGGATGAGGAAGCGCGGGATGCGCCCGGTGGCACGGTGGACCGCCACCAGGGCCATGACGCCGTCCCACGGCATGAAGCCGCGGTGCATGCCGGTGAGCACGGCCCTGCCCTGCCGCGGCACGTGCGCGAGGCCGCGGTGCTCGATGCGCCAGTAGAGATCGTGGAGGAAGCGGAACAGGGTGCGCTCGTAGGCCGCGATATACCTCGTGTCGAGGCCGAAGTCGTCGAGCTCCGGCGCCTCCGCGGTCCTGCCGCCGCCGAACGCGGCGCGCACGGCCTCGGCGCTCGTCCGGCGCGGAACGAAGCCGAGCTCCGTCTCGATCTTGCGGCCGGAGACGGTCGCGTTGTGGCGCAGGTAGCCGCCGAGCCCGCCGCGGTCGATCCAGCGCAGCGGCAGGCGCCGGACGCCGGCGAGACGGAGGGCGCCGCGCAGCGAGACGGCGCCGCGCGGCGCCACGTGATAGACGCCGGCCTTGCCTGCCCCGCGTTCGACGGCGCAGGCCACGGCTTCGGCGAGGTCCTCCGGAGCGAGGAATTGCAAGGCCGGATCGAACCCGGGAGGAACCGCGGCGCTGCGGCGCGAGAGGAGCCGGGAGAAGGGATCGCTCCCGTCGCGCGCCGGCACCGGCGCCGGCCGCAGCACGATCCGCTCCGCCGCGGGCAGGCAGGCCGCGAACCGCGCCTCGAGCCCGGTCCAGGCGGCGGCGATCGGGTTGGCTCCATGCGCGCGGTACGCCTCCGGCACGTAGCCCAGGTTGTGATGATGGGGTACGTGGACGGCGGCGCTCGACAGCAGGACGATCCGTGGAACGCGAGCGGCCGTACGGCAGAAGGCTTCGGCCTCCTGCAGATCCGGCGTCCCGGTCCGGCCCTGCAGGCGCGGCCGGTACACGGCCACCTCGATCCCCTGGGGGAGGGCCGTCGCGGCGGTCGCGGTCCCGGAGCCCAGCCTGCGGGCGATCTCGGCGCCGACGCTGTCTTCGGGGCCGACCAGCCAGACCCTCGTCACGCTCGCTCCTTTCAACCTGTCGGGACCGGCTCGCGGATACGGATCGGCGCGGGAGCACCGCGCAGCACCTGCCGCGCCACCGCCTGCGCCGAGACGATCACCGGCGTGATGCCGCCGCCGGGACGCGTCCAGTGGCCGACGCAATAGAGCCCGGGGACCGCCGTCTCGACGTCCGGCCGGCGCTCGCCCAACTGTCCGGGCGACATCTCCCAGCCGAGCATCGCGCCCTGGTGGTTCCAGGTGAACCGCCAGGCCGTCTGCGCCGAGGCGCTGGCGCGGACGGCGATGCGCCCGCCGATCCCCGGGATCGCCCGCTCCAGGTTGCTGAAGACGAAGTCCTCGATCTTCGCTTTGTGAGCGGGCCAGTCCTGCACGGCATCGTAGTCCATTTCCAGGACTTTTTGAACAATGAGGATCTGTCCGCCCTGCGGCGCCACCGCCGGCTCGTAGACGGTGGGAGAGAACAGCTTGAAGCGCAGGGCGTCGCGGCCGACGCGGTCCATGTCCCAGGAATCCCAGTAATAACCCTGGGCCTCCTCCAGCGTCTCCCGCGCCACCCCGCGCAATCCGAGATGGGTGAGCCAGCAGGGAAAGGTCGGACGCAGCCGGCGCAGCTCCTCGATCGTTCCGGGCGGCAGGAGATCCTCTCCGACAGCCCCTCGAACGTCTGCAGCAGATCGGCGTTGGAGATGACGACGCCGGCGTCGACCGTGGCGCGCAGGCCGCCGAGAGGGCCGCGCAGGGTCTCGATCTCGACGCCGCGCGCCGCACCCCGCTCGACGACGATGCGCCGCACCGGCGTGCTGGTGAGCAGGTGCCCGCCCTTCTCCTCGAAACGCAGAGCCAGCTCGTCGGCGAACGCCTGGGAGCCGTCTTTGGGATAGTAGTTGCCGAGGAAGTAGGAGAGGCGCAGCATGGAGTCGAAGACGAACGAGGTGCGGCCGGGCGGCGAGCCCCAGTGCGGGCAGTCGGCGGTGAGCAGCAGCTTGAGCTTGGGATCGCGGAACCAGCGGTCGAGCGCCTCCCGCACCGTCAGGTCGCGGTACGGCGCCAGGCGCTCCGGCTCCGGGCGGCCGCGGAAATAGTGGAAGAGCCCGAGCAGGTAGACCTCGCGCACGGCGGCGAAGAAGGCGTCGAGAGCGGCCGCCTCGTGCGGGAACTCGTCCTTGAGCTTCGCCAGGTAGATCTCGAAGTCGGCGGGCACGGCGAAGCGCGTGCCGTCCGGGAAGTGGAAGGTGTCGACCGGGTCCATCTTCACCCAGCCGGTGGCGACTCCCAGCTCGGCGAGCAGGCGGCCGGTCAGGGTCTCGGGATTGCCCAGCAGCGGATAGAAGTGCGTCGAGGCGTCGAAGGTGAAGCCGCCGCGGCGGAAGGTGCTGCAGTAGCCGCCGACCATGTAGTGCTGCTCGGCGAGCAGGACCTTGAGGCCTTCCTTGGCCAGCAGGTTGGCGGCGACCAGGCCGCCGATCCCCGAGCCGATGACGACGGCGTCGTACGACGCCTCGGGAGGCTGGCGCAGGCCGCGGAAGAGACGTTTCATGGCGAGCCTGGTCTGTTTCTACCATACGTCTCGTGCGCCGCCACGAACTCGCCGCTGGCGATGGCGGCGCCCATGGAGAGCTCGCCGGCGAGCACGGCGGCGGCGGCGATCTCCGCCAGCTTGGGCGCGCTCCCCTCCCCCACGCAGCCGAGCATCTCCAGGCACTCGCGCGCCGTGCCGCCCCCGGTGCCGCCGCCCACCGTGGCGACGGTGAGCGACGGCAGGGTGACGCTGGCGTGGAGATCCCCTTCCTCCGTGAGCTCGAAGACCGTCACCCCCACGGCCGAGTTGGCGACGTTGGCGACGTCCTGCCCGCAAGCGATGAAGAGCGCCGCCAGGCCGTTGGCGAAGTGGCCGTTGTAGCCAAGGCTGCCGGCCTGCAGATGGCCGAGCACGGTGCGCTGCCAGAGGTCCGCCATCTTCGCCGGCGTGGTGTGCAGATAGGCGCGCACCAGGCGAGCCGGAATGCGGGCGCCCGCCAGCACCTTCTTGCCCTTGCCGCCGGCGAAGAGCGAGCCGCTCGCCCGCTTCTCCAACTCGGCGCCGCTGAAGACGTAATAGCCGGGGGCGCGGCCCTGCTCGACCAGCCAGCGGCAGGCGCGGTCCGTGGCCTTGACGATCATGTTCATGCCGTGGGCGTCGGCGGTCCAGTAGCAGAAGTGGACGACCACCTCGCGGCCCAGCGGCAGCGGCTCCAGCCGCAGCAGCCGGCCGTGGCGGGTGGTGGCCTCGGCCTCCGCCTTCACGGCTGCGAAGCACTCCGGCAGATCGCGGGCGAAAGCGGCGGCTTCGGCGACGTCCTCGAAGCGGAAGACCGGCGACACCCGGTTCTCGTCGACGAGCACGCGCGCCGTGGCGCCGCCGGCGCGGGTGAGCATCACCATGCCGCGCTCGTAGGAGCGCACGAGCGCCCCTTCCGTGGTGGCCAGCGGCACGTAGAAGGTGCCGCGGGCGTGCTCGCCCTCGACGCGCAACGGACCGGCGACGCCGAGCGGCACCTGCGCCGCTCCCACGGGGTTCTCGATATTGCCGCGCATCGCCTCGCCGACGAGGGAGCACGCGCCGACGTGCTGGAGCCGCGCGCCGGTCCGCTCCTCGACCCACCGGCGCCGGGCCTCGATTTCCTCTTGCGTATATCCCTGCTCTTCGAAGCGGGGCACCAGATCGGGCGACCGGGGACTCGCAGGGAGCCGGACGGGATCGCCCATCAGGCGGCCCCTCCCGCTCCACCGGGCGCCCTCAGCACCAAGGCCCAGCAGTGGCCGTCCACACCCGCCGCGGAGTCCGCGACAGAGGAGAGGGCTCCCGCGCCGGTGACGACGACGCGCTGGCTCACGCACGCCCAAGGCTTGCGCAGGATCAGCGAAGCTTCGTTGCCGCCGAAGGCGTAAGCGTTGTCCATCGCCAGCACGACCCGTTGCTCGCGCAACGTCGGGCACGTAGTCGAGGTCGTCATCCTCCGGCTCCTCAAGGTTTCATGTTGGGGGGGATACGGTCCCCGGCCACGGCCAGGGTGCAGACTGCCTCCTCGATGGCCGCAGTCGCGCCCATCAAGCTTCAGATCAGCCCGCAAGGTGGCGTCATTGGGGGATCCGGTCTGGATTGAGCCCGGTGACATTGGCGATGATCTGCTTGATTCGGTCCCTGATCTCCTCTGCATTCACACTCAAGGCCTTTCTCCGTCTCGCGAGCAGGAGCCGTCACCTCCGCCAGGCGCTCGAGGGCTTCGCTTCCGTTCGAGACCTGGCGACCACCTCGAACTGCCGCTCCCACCCTACCGCAGGTAGGCCCGCCGCTAATACCTGTGCCAGTAACCGAAAAAGATGAGGTAATCGGCGAACGCGGCATCGCCGTGACGGCCGGGGACGGCGCGATCAGGGACGCTCCGCGTGCGATTGCGGTAGAGCGCGTACGGCACACCCAAGGACAATGTATGGGGACCCCACGAGTAGCTCACACCCGGATCGGCCGAGATGGCGTACCCCGGGCGCCGGAAGCCTTTGCTGGAACCGATCAGATCCTCCACCGGAACGCCTTCGAGGCGGAGCCCCAGGCTGGCTCCCACTCCCTTCGGCTTCTTGAAGGTGTAGCTGGCTCCCACCCGCCCCACGTACTGGTCGGCGACCGACATGATCTCCTCGCCGCTGCCGCCGCGGAACGTCGGCACGCCGTTGGTCCCTCGCGGATTGATCAGATAGCTGGCCGAGCCGTAGAGGGCGAAGCTGCTTCTGGGGATACGCTGGAAACCCTGCAGATCGAGGATGAAGCCGTATCCCCCGTCGCCGGGCTGGATCGACTGGTCGACGGTCGTGGTGTCGGTGACGAACTGGCCGTTCACCAGCCGCAGCCGCGTGTCTTCGACGTCGTCCTTGCCGGTGGGAAACTTGACACCCAGGCCGAACGAGACGTTGCCGTTCGGATGCGTGAGCGGCGTCCACAG
>DATBGJ010000010.1:0-5106 GCA_036558045.1 Thermoanaerobaculia bacterium | reverse complement strand
GCTGGCGGCTGTGGTCCGGCGGCGAGCGCATCGTCTGCGCGCCGGAGGCCGCCGTGCGCCACCGCTCCAGCGCCACCAGCGACCTGCTCGGCCTCTTCAACCGCGGCTTTCTCTTCGAGCGCAACGCCTTCCTCACCGCCTACAAGAACTACGAGCCGGGCCTCTGGGAGCGCATGATGCCGGCGGTGATGCTCACCCTGGCCTCCCGTACCCAGGCGCTCCTGGAGAGCAATCCCGGCGCGGAGATGCTGCGCCTCGATCCCTACGCCGGCCACATCGCCAATACCGGCGGCAACGGTCCGGCTCCCATCGAGCTACCTTCGGCGACCACCTGGGAGGGGTTCAAGATCCGCTGGCGTGGGTATGGGCCGCGGGAGTTCCTGCGCCGGGGGCTGCGCAAGCTGGGGATGGGCGCGGCTCCGGCCGCCTCCGCTCAGCCGCGGATTGCGGACGAGCGCACGGTCGCGCAGCTCCGCGCCCTCCACTGGCTGCTCGGGAACCTCGAAGGCGCCGCGAACTCGCGCGCCGCCGTCCAGGCCCGGCGCAAGCGTTCCGACCGCGAGATCTTCGAACGGTTCCCTCTCTATCTCGTCCCTACGTATCCGGGGGACCAGACCCTCTTCGCGAGCCCGGGATTCCAGGCCTGGCTGCCCGAGGATGTCTCGATGGTGAAGGCGAGTCTCGACGAGATCATGGAGATGGGGTGAGGTAATCTCTCCCTATGGGGTCTCCCGAAGTCTCCGTCGTCATCCCCACCCACAACCGCCTCGAAGTTCTTTCCGAGGTGATCCAGGCGTTGGAGCTCCAGTACGCGGCGCCCGCCTTCGAGGTGGTGGTGGTGGACGACGGCTCGACCGACGGCACCGGCGATTGGCTGCGCAGCCGGACGTTCCAGGTGCCGCTGCGCGCCATCGTGCAGGAGAACCACGGACCGGCCGCGGCGCGGAACACCGGCGTGGCCGCCGCCTCCGGCCGTTGGGTGGCCTTTCTTGGGGACGACACCGTCCCATCCCCAGGATGGCTCGCCGCCCATCGCGAGGCCCACCGGCGCCGCGGCGACGATCCCCACCTCGCCGTCATCGGCTATACCGGCTGGCACCGCCGCATGCGCCTCAACCCTTTCCTGCGCTATATCAACGAGCACGGCCTGCAGTTCGGCTACGCGCTGATCCGCGATAAAGAAGACGTACCGTTCAATTTCCTATACACCTCCAACCTCTCGCTGCCGCGCGATCTGCTGCTGGCGGAGCCCTTCGACCTGCGCTTTCCCTACCCGGCCTGGGAGGACATCGAGCTCTCGTATCGCTTGAAACGACGAGGGTTGCGGCTCGTCTACTCCCCCTCGGCCACGGCGGCGCACGACCATCCGACGGACCTCGCGCGCTTCGCCGCGCGCCAGGAGAAGGCCGGCTATTGCGCCGTGGTGTTCTACCGCCTCCATCCGGAGCTCGGACCCTTTCTGGGCATCGGTCCCGAAGGGCCGCCGCCGCTGCCGCCCGCGGATCTGCAGAGACGCCGGGAGCTCCTGGTCCGTGCTTTGCAAAAACTGCCGATAGGAACCCCAAAGTTATGGGAAGATGTACTGAGGTTCCATTACATCCGAGGTCTTCACCGCGCCTGGTCCGAGCTCGGCGCGGAGATGGAAAAGGAGAGCACCCATGACCATCCAGAAGCCCACCATGCGGCTCCCGCGTAGGGCGCTTCCTCTGGCCGCCGCCCTGCTGTTGGCGAGCCTACCCCTTCTCGCCCGCCAGGAATTCTCCCGGCCGAGCGACAGCAGCGACTTCGGGCCGTCGGTGCCCGAAGTCAACACCTTCGAAGCTCCGAGCGAGCCGAGCGCCCCGAGTGAGCCGAGCACGCCGAGCGTGAGCGAGCCGAGCGCTCCAAGCGAGCCGAGCACGCCGAGCGAGCCGAGCGCTTCGGATGAGCCGGCGGCGCCCAGCGAGCCGAGCGCGACGAACGAGGATCCTTCGCCGGAGCCGATCGTCATCGCCCAGGAGCGTTCGCGGCCGAGCGACAGCAGCGACACCGGCCGGACGGCTCACGAGATCGGCTCCCACTCGCCGTCTTCGAGCCATTCGAGCCCGCCGAGCTCGTCGAGCGGCGGCTCCTCCTCGTCTGCGGATTCCGGGCGCACGGCCCGGCCGGTAGGCCCCGGAGACGACGGGCCGCACCGCCAGCCCCCGAGCCGCGGCAGCCGCGACCATCACGGCGGCGGCTTTCACGGCGGCGGCGGCGGCTACTACTATCCCTATGGCTACTACGGCTACGGCTTCTGGCCCTTCTCCTGGTGGTGGGACTACCCCTATTACCCCTATGGATATGGGTACGGCGAGCCCCGGTATTACGGCCGCGGCGACGTCGGCGCCTTGGACTTCGACGTCTCGCCCGCGCGCACCGAGATCTATCTCGACGGCCAGTACGTGGGCAAGGTGGACGCCTTCGACGGCTGGCCGCGCTACCTCTGGCTGCCGAAGGGGACGTACGACGTCGTCCTCTACCTCGACGGCTTCAAGACCATCGCGCGCCAGATCACGGTCTACCCCGGCTCGGTGATCGACATCGACGACCGCCTGGAGCCCGGCGACTCGGTGCGGCCCGAGGACCTCGCCTCGAAGTCGCACGAGCGGCGCGACGAGCGGCTGGGCTACGAGCGCGAGCGTCGCGACCGCCTGGAGCGCGGCGAGCGGGGAGACGACGAGGATTGGCGGGACCGCATGCGCCGCGAGCGCGGATACCGGCCCGACGACCACTCCATGCGCGACGAGGACGACGACGATGACGAGGCGGAGGAGGTTACGGGTGCGAAAGGCCGCCTGCGCCTGGACGTCGATCCCGAGGATGCCTCCGTCTACCTGGACGGCCGGTTCGTCGGCACGGCCTCCGAGCTGGCGATGATGCGTGGCGGTCTGCCGGTGACCCCGGGCGAGCACAAGCTGGCGGTGGTGCGGCCGGGACGCAAGGCCGAGGAGAGAGAGTTCCAGGTGGAAGCGGGCGAAGAGGTGGAGCTGGAGGTGAATCTCGCGGCCGACTCCCGGTAGGCCCGAAAAGGCGTAGGGGCGCAGCGTGCTGCGCCCCTACGAGGTCCACGATCGGAGAACGGTGGGCGGCGTCCAGAGAGCACCCCTGCTGTTCCACATCGCGCCGCCCTCCCGCCTCGCCTTGAATTGATTTCAAGATGCGTGCCATTCCAAGCCAAAGAAACGTTTGGAGTCGCGCCGCCATTCACGACCAGGCCCAGCTCCTCTACGCCGAGGCGGAGAAGAACGACGCTCAGGCCCCTGGTGCTGGTCCGTAGAGGAGGCTCGTCGCGGCAAGCACCTCGGTTGATGCAACGTCGGCCCGAGCGCAGGTGCCATGCACCGAGGTGCACGAGCCATGTACCAGGGTGCATGCGGTATGCACCTCGGTCCATGCAGCAAGGCCGCAAGTACATGCCCCATGCACCTCGGTGCATGCTGCGTCGACCCGGGTACACGGCTTGGGCACCGAGGTGCATCGGCCATGCACCATGGTCAATGTAGCCAGAGCGCAGGTACATGCCTTGTGCACCGAGGCGCATGAGGCATGCGCTCTGGTGCATGTGGCAAGGCCTCAAGTACGCGGCTTGTGCACCTCGGTCCATGCAGCATCGACCCAGGTACATGGCTCATGCACCGAGGTGCAGGAGCATGCACCTCCTTCCGATCCGACCGCCGCTTCGATATCGTCCCTCCAGACATGGATAAAACCTCGCAGCCGAGCCGCCGGCTCGCCAGCGGCATCCTCATGGCGCTCCTCGTCCTGGCGCCGGCCTGCACCCTGGTGCGCTTCGACAAGCGCAGCGTCTACCGGCTCGACCGCCCCTTCGCCGTCGAGGACGACGCCTTCCGCCGCTCGCTCGCCGCCTTCGGCTTCGCCATGGTGGAGGGCAACCGCGCCGAGATCCTCAACAACGGCGACGAGATCTTCCCGGCGATGACCGGCGCCATCCGCGACGCCAGGGCGACGGTCAACCTGGAGTCCTACATCTTCAAGGACGACAAGGCGGGGAAGCTCTTCGCCGACGCGCTGATGGAGGCGGCGCGGCGGGGCGTCGAGGTGCGCGTGCTGGTGGACGGCACGGGCAGCAAGTTCTCAGGCCCGCTCCTCGCGCGCATGCGCAAGGCGGGCGTGAAGGCCACCAAGTTCCGGCCCATCCGCTTGTGGAGCCTGTTGAAGATCGCCCGCCGGACGCACCGCAAGATCCTGGTCGTGGACGGCAAGGTCAGCTTCACCGGCGGCTTCTGCATCGCCGACTCCTGGCTCGGCGACGCCCGCAATCCCAAGGAGTGGCGGGACGTGATGGTGCGCGTCACCGGTCCGGTCTCGGCGCAGATGCAGGCCATCTTCAGCGAGGACTGGACGTTCACCACCGGCGAGATCCTGGCCGGCGAGAAGTTCTATCCGCATCTCGAGCCGGCGGGAGAGATCCCGGCGCAGGCCATCAAGGTGTCGCGCGGCGACTCCTCCTCGCTCGCCGCCATGCTCCATTACGTGACGATCCAGTCGGCGCGGCAGTCGATCCACATCCAGAACGCCTACTTCGTCCCCACGCGGCAGATCCGCCAGGCGCTCATCGATGCGGCGCGGCGGGGCGTCGACGTGCGCATCATGGTGCCCGGCCGGCACATCGACGAGCCGCTGGTGCGCATGGCCTCGCGGCGCCACTATGGCGAGATGCTCGCCGCGGGCGTGCGCATCTTCGAGTACAACCGCACGATGATGCACCAGAAGGACGCCGTGATCGACGGCATCTTCAGCACCATCGGCTCGATCAACTTCGACGCCCGCTCGCTGCACGAGAACGCCGAGGAGAGCTTCGCCTTCTACGACCGCGAGCTCGGAGCACGCATGGAGGCGGTCTTCGCCGAGGACGAGAAGTACTGCCGCGAGATCACCTACGAGCGCTGGAAGCACCGCAGCGTCAAGCAGCGCCTCGCCGAGATGGTGTCGGGGTTGTTCGAGCCGCTGTATTAAAGGACCAAAGGGACCCCAAGGACCTAAAGGACAACAAGGGCAGCAGGGACGAGTGGGCTGAGCCGAACGGCGCCAGTCCTTTGGGGTCCTTGGAATCCTTTAGGTCCT
>DATBGJ010000009.1:0-1765 GCA_036558045.1 Thermoanaerobaculia bacterium | reverse complement strand
GAGAGAGAGCCGGGTCAGGGGCGGCTTCTTCCAAGCCGGCATCGCCGCCTTGACTGGAACGATATCCGCGACCGGCCGGCCGTTGCGGTATACGCGGACGATCTCGCCCTCCTCGACGGCGTCGAAAAAGGTCTTGGCGTGGTTCCTCAGCTCGGTGAAGGTGGTTTCACGCATGCCGCCATTCTCTCAAATCGAGAGGGCTCTGTCCATCGATCTGTACATCGCTGAGGTGCCTCGACCTCCGGGCGGCAACGCGGCCTAGATTTCCTTGACACACTGCGGCATCGCTCCCTACGATGCCCGCCATGAGCGTCATCGAGGCTGAGCCCCAAACATCCGACGTCCAATCCGGTCCGGCGCCTGCCGCGCTGGCCGTTGATGGGGGGATCGCCTGGCTGCGTCTGGACGATCCCGCGAAGAAGGTCAACACCCTTTCGAGCCGCCTCCTCGGCTGGTTCGAGGAGCAGATGGCGTCGTTGGAGCACGCGCGGCCGGAGGGGCTCGTCATCTACTCGGGCAAGCCGGACGGCTTCGTGGCCGGCGCCGATCTGGAGGAGCTGCTGGCGGCCGGCGACAAGGCGGCGGTGCTCGCCATGCTGCAGCGCGGCCATGACCTCATGGAGCGGCTGGCGGGCCTGCCGTTCCCGACGGTCGCGGCCATCCACGGCGCCTGCCTCGGCGGCGGCCTCGAGCTGGCCCTCGCCTGCCGCCGGCGCGTGGCCACGGAGCATCCCAAGACGAAGCTCGGGCAGCCCGAGGTGCAGCTCGGCCTCATCCCCGGCCTCGGCGGCACGCAGCGCCTGCCGCGCCTCATCGGCGTGCCGGCGGCGCTCGACCTCATCCTCACCGGCAAGCAGGTGGACGCCCGCAAGGCCAAGCGCCTGGGGCTGGTGGACGACACCTGCCATCCGGCCGATCTGCGCACCGCGGCGGAGCGGATGCTGCGCGGCAGCGCCGGGAAGGAGAAGGGCCGGCCGCTCTCCTCGCGCGCCGCGGACCTGCTCGCCCGCTCGCCGCTCGGCGGCCCCATGGTGTGGGACAAGGCCCGCGCCGGAGTGATGGAGAAGACCGGCGGCCACTATCCCGCGCCGCTGGTCGCCATCGACGTCGTGCGCGAGGGGCTGAAGCTGCCGTTGCGCCGCGCGCTCGACGTCGAGGCCGGCGCGTTCTCCGAGCTGGTGGTCTCGGACTCAGCGAAAAACCTGATCTCCATCTTCTTCGCCAAGAACGAGGTGGAGGCGCGGGCGGCGAAGACGGCGCGCGCCGCGCGGCCGGTGGCCACCGTGGGCGTGCTCGGCGCCGGCTTCATGGGCGCCGGCATCGCCCAGGTGCTGGCGAACCAAGGCGTGTCCATCGTCCTCAAGGACAAGGACCTGGCGGCGGTCGGCCGCGGCTACGGCTTCTGCCAGCAGCAGTTCCGCGAGCTAGTCAAGCGCCGCCGCCTCAGCGAGCCGCAGGCCAAGGTCGCCCTCGGGCGCATCCTGCCGACGGTCGACTACGACGCGCTGCGCCGCGTCGATTTCGTCATCGAGGCCGTCTTCGAGGACCTCGAGGTCAAGCGCGCGGTGATCCGCGAGACCGAGGCGGCGGCCCCCGCAGGGCTCATCTTCGCCTCCAACACCTCGGCCATCCCCATCGCCCGGCTCGCCGAAGCCAGCCGCCGGCCGGAGAACGTCGTCGGCATGCACTTCTTCAGCCCGGTGCACAAGATGCCGCTGGTGGAGGTCATCCGCCATCCCGGCACCTCGGAGGAGGCGGTGGCCAC
>DATBGJ010000008.1:0-4588 GCA_036558045.1 Thermoanaerobaculia bacterium | reverse complement strand
CAGGCGCCAGATCAGGTCGCTGTGGCGCTCGCGCAGGTCGGCGGAGACGAAGCTGTTGCCGAGTCTTTCGAGGGTGGAGAAGTCGAGCCGTTCGATCCAATCCTCGTGGATGAAGCCGCGGAGCAGCTCCGCGACCATGGTTTCATGGGAGAAGATCGCCTTGTAGCCGGGGTCGTGCCTCGGCTGCGCCTCCCCCTCTCGTTGGGTAGACTTCGCCACAACCCTCTATAAACGGAAAAACCCGGTTTCATCGCTCAACTTTTTTTCGGTTGCGCTATCCTTCGCCCCGAAGGAGCCCATCATGATCGCCTACGACGACCAGCAACGAATCGATACCCTCGCCGAGCAGCTCGCCAATCTCCGGGGGTATCTTTGAGCAAGCCGACCTCGAGCGCGAGCTG
Source organism: Thermoanaerobaculia bacterium (assembly GCA_036558045.1). Lineage (GTDB taxonomy): Bacteria > Acidobacteriota > Thermoanaerobaculia > Multivoradales > UBA5704 > DATARR01. Next base: position 4,187 of record DATBGJ010000008.1, on the reverse strand, counting down.
TCGGAGATCGACCATCAGATGCAGGAGGCCGGGTTCTGGGACAATCCGGCCCGCAACGCTCCCATCCTCCAGAAGCGCCGCGAGATCGAGCGGCGCGTCCAGACCCTGAACCGGCTGCGCGCCGACGCCGACGAGCTCGACACCTGGCGCGAGCTGCTGGCCGAAGGCGGCGCGGATCCCGACTTCGACCGCTTCCTCGCCCGCCTGGAGGAGGAGCTCGACAAGCTGGAGCTGCAGCTCAAGCTCTCCGGCGCCGACGACGAGAAGAACGCCATCCTCGCCATCCATCCCGGCGCCGGCGGCACCGAGTCGCAGGACTGGGCGGAGATGCTGCTGCGCATGTACCTGCGCTACGGCGAGCAGCACGGCTTCGCGGTGGAGCTGCTGGACCGCCAGGAGGGCGAGGAGGCGGGCATCAAGAGCGCCACGCTCGCCGTGCGCGGCCCGTACGCCTACGGCTACCTGAAGAGCGAGCACGGCGTGCACCGGCTGGTGCGCATCAGCCCGTTCGACTTCCAGGCGCGGCGCCACACCTCGTTCGCCTCGGTGGACGTCTATCCGGAGGTGGACGACGACGTGGCGATCGAGATCAACGACAAGGACCTGAAGATCGACACCTTCCGCTCCTCGGGCGCCGGCGGCCAGCACGTCAACAAGACGGAGTCGGCGGTGCGCATGACGCACCTGCCCACCGGCATCGTGGTCTCCTGCCAGAACGAGCGCAGCCAGATCAAGAACCGCGCGATGGCGCTGAAAATCCTCCGCTCGCGCCTCTACGACCTGGAGATGCAGAAGCGTGCGGCCGAGCAGGCCGAGCGCGAGGGCAAGAAGATGGACAACTCCTGGGGGAGCCAGATCCGCAGCTACGTCCTTCACCCGTACCGTATGGTGAAGGATCACCGCACCGGCGCCTCGGTGGGGGACGCCGACGGCGTGCTCGACGGGCGGCTCGAGCCCTTCATCGAGGCGTATCTGAAGGGGCAGATGGCTTCGGCGGCGGATCGGGACGAGTTGGAATAGCGAGGAGGGCCGGGGAGGTGAGGGCTTCGGAGGGCAGATCGGCCGGGTGGACTCCATGAGGGCTCTCGACTACGTCTCCCCCCTCCCGCCCGTGCGCTCGGGGATCGCCGACTACAGCACGGACCTGCTGCCGCACCTGGCGGCTCTGGCGGACGTGCGGCTGATCCGGCTGCCGGACTTGCCGGTATCGCCGGAGATCGCACGAGCCTGGCCGATGGCGCAGGCGGGGGAGACGGGATCGGGCGGCAGGCTGCCTCTCTACCAGATGGGGAACAACCGCTATCACGCGGGCGTGCTGGATCTGGCGATGCGCATCCCGGGCGTGCTCACTCTGCACGACGTCGTGCTCCACCATCTGCTGCTCGACGTCACGCTCGGGCTCGAGACTCCCGAGTCGTTCTGGGACTACAAGGACCGCCTGACGCGCGATCACGGCTGGATCGGCGAGGCGGCGGCGCTCGCCAAACGGTGGAACGCCTGGGGGAACGCTCCCATCTTCGAGCTGCCGGCACATCGCAGCCTGCTGCGCCGCCAGCGGGGCGTGCTCGTGCACAGCGAATGGGCGGCGGCGTTCCTGGCGGAGGAGGATCTCGGCGTGCGCGTGAAAGCCATCCCCATGGGCATTCCGCTGCCGCCGGAGGCGGACGAGGCGGCGGGCCTCGCGTTGCGCGCCCGTTTCGGATTGCCGGCGGACGAGCCCGTGCTCGGCGCCTTCGGATTCCAGACGCCGATCAAGCGCACCGAGTCGGCCGTGCGGGCGTTGGCCGCGCCGGGGCTGGAGCGGGTGCATCTGCTGATCGTCGGCCAGGCGGCTCCGGTGATGGACCTGGAGGGCGAGGCCCGGCGCGCGGGCGTCGCGGAGCGCGTCCACATCATGGGCTTCGTCCCGTTCGAGGATTTCGGCGCCGCCATCGCCGCTTCGGACCTCTGCCTCAACCTCCGCTATCCGACGGCCGGCGAGACCTCGGCTTCGCTGCTGCGGGTGCTCGCCGCGGGCCGGCCCGCCGTCGTCTCGGACTACGCGCAGTTCGCGGACCTGCCGCCGGAGATCGCTCCCCGCGTGCCGCTCGGCGACGAGGAGCCCGCGGCCCTCGCGGCGCTGCTGCGCGAGCTGTTGGCGGACCCGGCGCGCCTGCGCGCCATGGGCAAGGCGGCCCGCGAGCACGTGCGCGTGCGGCACGATCCGGCGCGCGCGGCGCGAGAGGTGGTTGCGGCTTGTGAGGAGTGGGCCGAGTTGCCGCCGCCGGGTGACGATCCGCAAGATCGGCCCGACGTGCCGGCGCCGTCGAGCCTGGCCTGGGGCCGGCTGGACGGCGAGATGGAGGTCACGGGCGCGGCGGCGCCGTGGCCGGAAGGCGAGCGGCGGCGCCTGGGCATCCGGCTGCGCAACACGGGATTCGCCCGCTGGCTCGCCGGCGAGCGCGGTCCGGGCGGCGTCGCGGTGGTGGTGAAGCTCTTCGTGGACGGCGAGGACCTGCTCGCCGGCCGTCCCTGGCTCGCCTTGCCGCACGATCTGGCGCCGGGTGAGGAGGTGCGCTTCGAGACCGAGGTGCGCCGCCCGCCGGGCCCGGCGCACCTGTGGATCGAGCCGCACCTCTTCGGCGGCCTCGGCCTCTCGAAGCTGGGCGGGCCGAGGTGGGAGGGGTGGATTTGAAGCGCCCACCCCTCGAGACTGCCGGCTGGGCCATCCTGGCTCTCCTCCTTCTGGCCACGCTCATCGGCGCCGTGCGGCTCGATCGCACGCAGCCGCCTCTGCTCGGCGACGAGGCCACCTACGCGATGCAGGCGGCGAGCCTGGCGTGGGATTTCGATCTCGCCTACACCCGCGTGGATTACGACCGCTTCGTGGCGCATTGGGGCGAAGCGCCCGAGGGCCTCATCCTGCAGAGCCGGCCGGGCGGCGCGCGGCTGGTCTACGGCAAGCCGCCTCTCTACGCGCTGGCGATCGCGCCGTTGGTGCGGCTGGCGCCGGTGCGCGGGCCTGTGGTGGCCAACGCCCTGTTGCTGGCCGCCGCAACCCTGCTCGCCGCCGGCTCGCTGCGCCGCCGCATCGGCCCGGCGGCGCCGCTCTGGGTGGCGGCTTTCGTCTTCGCCTCGGTGGCATTCGCTTTCGTCTTCTGGGGAGAGTCCGACCTCTTTCTGATGGCCGCGGTGGCGGCCGGCTTCGCTCTCGTCTATCGCGGCGACCGGCGCTACTCCGGCAGCGAGACCCCGCCGCCGCAGGTCTACGGCGGCGAGGAGACCGCGAGCGGGCGCGGGTTCTTCGCCCGCTGGCTCGGCGCCGGAGCGCTGCTCGCGGTGGCGGCGGCGTACCGGCCCATGTATGCCGTGCTCTTCCTGCCCGCGGCGCTCGCGGCGTGGGAATCGCCGCGCCCCCGGCGCGGTGCCGCGGTGAGCGGTCTCGCCCTCGGCGCCGTCCTTCTCCTGGCCGTCTCGACGGGGACGCAGTGGCTCGCCGGCGGCGATCCCACGGGCTACGGCGGCCAGCGCCAGGGGATCTACGCGCGGGACACCTTCCCGGAGGTGGATTTTCCCGCCGCGAAGTGGTCCCAGAAGATCGCGCGCGAGGGCAACGCCTCATGGTTGCAGGCCGCGGCGGTGAGGCCGCAGCTCAATCCGAAGCTCGCGGGCTGGAACGTCCTCTATTTCCTCACCGGCCGGAACGTCGGCGTGCTGCCGTACTTCCTGCCTCTCCTGCTCGGGTTTCTCGCCTTCAGCGGCGGGCGTGGGCGCTGGCTCATCCCGCTCGCCGTGGCGGCCGCGGCGCTGGCTTTCCTCGTGCTGCGGCCGTTCAACTTCTACGGTGGCGGCGCTCTCGGCAACCGCTACTTCCTGCCCCTCTATCCGGCGCTCTGGTTCATGGCGGCGAAGCCGGCGCGTCCCGCCTGGGCGCTGGCGATCGCCGCGCTGGCCTCGCCCTTTCTCGCGCCGCTGTGGGCCCATCCCACGGCCTATCCGCTCGGCGAGAACGGCGAGTACCGGCACGTCTCCGGCATCGCCCAGCGCTGGCTGCCCTACGAGACCACGCAGGCCAGCGCGCCCGGACAGCAGGTCGGGGTCGGCGGCGGCTTGTGGGTGAAGCTGCTGAATCACAACGTCTGGGCTTCGGGACGGAGCGGCTGGCTGCGGATCGCCTGCGGCTCGGAAGGCGAGCTGCTGGTGGGGAG
>DATBGJ010000007.1:0-2834 GCA_036558045.1 Thermoanaerobaculia bacterium | reverse complement strand
CCCCCCCCCCCCGCGGCCGTAGAGCTCGACGATCCGCTCCTCCGCACGCCGGTCTCCCGTCCGGATGCGCGCGGCCAGCTCTTCCGGACGGTCGCTTTCCAGGTCGAGAGTCAGAAATCCTTCCCTGCTGAGATGCGGCGGATTGTAGCACGCCGCTCGCTATCCCCCAGGCGAGCCGTTGCCGCCCCAGACGCCGACCTGGTCCGGATCTCCCCAGACCGTGCTGCCGTAGACGGCGAGATTGACCGTCTCTCCGTCCAGCAGCTCGACCTTGCTCAGCGAGATGTAGATGCGCAGCGGCTCATTTTCGTAGGAGCCCGCCCAGCGGAGCTGACCGCCGTCGAAGATCAGCGCCAGCGGCTGGTTGCCCGGAGGATTGCCGGTGGCGAGCTTCACATTGCCGCTGCCGTCGAGGACGGCGAAGCCGACGGCGGCCACGTACTCGGGCGTCAAATACGGCTCCTTGTCTCCATACTGGCTGCTGTTCGTGCCGATGAGGATCTGCCACCCTCGGGACATCCAGCTCCTCTGGCCGTCGATCCACTCCACCGTCCAGGTTCCCACGAAATCTCCGATGTTCACGCTCATGACCGCCTCCTTGTCTCGTGTCCTTTACGTAGTGACGCCAGAACGTCCGTCATCGCATCCCTCTCATCAGCGCCAATCTCCCGCCAGCACGAAGCCCGCCCAGAAATACGGATCGCGCCAGCGGCGTTGCGCGCGCACCCAGAGCTGCGCCTCGCGCAACGCCGCCGCCGGCCGCAGCCCATCCGCCCACAGGCCGCGATAGAAGCGGCTCATCAGCGCGGCGGTGGCGTTGTCCTCCACGCGCCACAGGCTCGCCAGCACGCGGCGCGCGCCGGCGTACTGGAAGCCCCGCGCCAGCCCGATCAGGCCCTCGCCCCGCAGCTCCTTGCCGAGGGCCGTGCGGCAGCCGCTGAGCACCACCAGATCGGCGTTGAGGCGCAGGTTGTAGACGTCATGCAGGTGGACGAATCCCTCGGCGGGACCGCCGTCTGCATTCACCATGGAGAGCGCCAACCCCGACAGCGCCGGGTGCTCGGCGTCGATCACGCCGTGGGTCGCGAAGTGGATGATGCGATAGGAGCTCAGCCGCTCGCTCAGCACCTCCGCGCGGTTGGCGGCGAAATCCAGGAGAACCCTGGATCCTCCGGGCGGCGCCAGGCCCGCGATGGCCTCGGCCTCGCGCCGCGATCCGGGGAGACGCTCGAAGAGCGGCGCCGCGCCCGCGGCCGCCTCCCGCCGTGCCGGCAGCCGCGGATCGCGGGCATCGAACACGGGATCCGCCAGCACGAGGAGCGGCTCCGGGGCCGGCGGGCGTCGGTCCAGGATCTGCCGCTGCACCGCCAGCGCCGAGGCGGACGGCAGATAGACCACTTCCTGCACGCCCGGCAGGGCCGCGAAAGGCACGTACTCCAGGGCGCCATCGGGCACCACGGCCAGGCGTTTGCCGCGGAGCCGGTCTCCGAGAGGCCCGAGCAGCATGCGGCCGAGGGCCTCGCCGTCCTGCGTCTGACGCGGGCGGTCCGCCGGATCGTAAACGCTCAGCTCCTCGTGAAACCGGCGGGCGGCCGCCTCGACGGCGGCGCGGCCGGGCAGCTCGAAGCTCTCGACGGATTTCGCGCTCACCGCCCAGACGAAGCTCCGTTCCTTTCCCAGAGAGAAGCTCAGCAGCACCGTATCCGGATCGAGGAGTGCCTGGATGCCGGCGGCGTCCAGGGGCCGGGGCTGCACGAGAGCGGCGTAGAAAGGGCTGCGCTCGCGGATCTCGGTCTCCACCACGTCGAGATCGCGCAGGATGGCGTCGCGCTCTTCCTCCAGGGCAGCCTTCCGGCTCCCTTCTCCAGGCCGCTCGCGCAGCGCCAGCTCGGCCTTGGCGCCCAGGCGCCGCAGCAGCGACGCGCGACGTGCGAGTAGAAGGGGATCGGCTCCCTGGCGGACGTCGACGCCGGCCTCGGCCAGCAGCTCGAGCAGGGTGCGGGCCCGCGCTCTCTCCGTCACCGCGAGCGCCGCCCGGTCATGGCCGGCCGCCGGATCGGAACGGTGGGCCTCCATCAGCAGCTCGACCGCGAGCTCGTAGGCGTCGTGCGTCAGGGCGGAGAAGGAAGCTCGCAGATCGGGGCTGCCGATGCGGGCGCGCAGCGACTCGGCGATGGCCAACGCGGCCTCGGCGTGGGCCCGCGCCGCGTCCGGACGCCCGAGCTGGCGCTCTGCACGCGCCAAGCCCACCTCCACCCGCACTTCGAGGGCAGGGTAGCCGGCGGCGCGCGTCCGCTCCAGGGACTGACGCAGGCTTTCCAGGCCCTGGCGGGCATCGCCGAGCTGCGTGTAGGCCTCTCCCCGGTTGGCCAGCGCGGCGGCCTCGTCGGCCAGAGATCCGGTGGCGTGGAGAAGCTCGATGGCGTGATCGAAGTTGGCGAGCGCCGAGGCGGCATCTCCCAGCGCCAATGTCGCGCTGCCGAGCTGGCTCAGCGCCATGCCTTCGCCCCGGCGATCACCTGTGGACCGCTCGAGCGCCAAAGCTCGCTGGTTGAAGGCCTGGGCTTCTCGCAGCCTGCCCAGGCGGCTGTTGACCTGTCCGAGGGCAAGGAGAGTCGCGGCTTCTCCTTCGGCGTCGCCGACCTCGCGCCGCAGCCGCAGGGCCTGCTCGTACTCGGTGAGCGCACGCGACGGCTCGCCCAGGTCCTGATAGAGCAGTCCCAGGTTGTAAAGGACCACCGCCTCCCAGCGGCGGTCCTCCAGCGCGCGGAAGGCTTCCAGCGCCTTGCCGAAGTGGAGGAAGGCCTGCTGGTAATCCCCCAGATCCCGGTAGA
>DATBGJ010000006.1:0-3149 GCA_036558045.1 Thermoanaerobaculia bacterium | reverse complement strand
GAGGAAAGCATTTTCTTTTTATGTTGTTCTCCCTCCTCCCCCTATGGGAGAGGAGGGCCGGGGTGGTGAGGGCTTCGGAGGGCACGCCGACCCGATCTTCGCGGAGTCCCCCTACCGGTTCCGCCCATACTGCTCGTGGCTGGAAACCCAATCCAGCGAAGAAATCGCCGCCGCCAGCGAGATCTCTCCGGCCAGCACCACCCCGGCGATGATCTCCGCCAGCTTCTGGACCTTGCCGCGGCCGTAGCAGCCGAGGATCTCCAGGCACTCGCGCTGCGTCGGCAGGCCGGTGCCGCCGCCGTAGGTGGCCACGATGAGCGAGGGGATGGTGATCGAGATGTAGAGATCGCCCTCGCGCGTCACCTCGGTGTAGACCACGCCGGCCGAGGACTCAGAGACGTTGGCCACGTCCTGGCCGGTAGCGATGAACATCGCCGTGATGCCGTTCGGCGAGTGGGCGCCGTTGTTGTTGGCGCCGGAGAGGAAGGCGCCGACGTTGGCGATGTTGGCGTGGTAGGCGAGCGTCTCGGGATCCACCCGCATGTGCTGGACGAGCACGTCGCGCGGGATCGTGCACTCGGCCGTCACCCGCTTGCCGCGCGTGCGCATGATGTTGATCTGCGACGCCTTCTTGTCGGTGGCGAAGTTCGACTCCAGGTAGAAGTGCCGGATCTTGTCGTGGTTCTCCAGGATCCAACTGCAGGCGGCGAAGGTGGCGCGGCCCACCATGTTCTGGCCGGCGGCGTCGCCGGTGGTGTAGTTGAAGCGCAGGAAGACCAGCTTGTTCGAGAGATAGCGGTCGATGTAGACCAGCTTCGCCACCGAGGAGGTGGCCTCCGCCTCCTCGCGGATCTTGTCCATGTTCGCGTCCACCCACTTGACGAAATCGCGGCCGTCGCGGGCGTTGTCGAACACGAACACCGGCGCCCGCTGCATCTTGTCTCCCACCACCGTGCAGGTCACGCCGCCCGAGAGGTTGAGCACCTTCATGCCGCGGTTGTAGGAGGCCACGAGCGTGCCCTCGGCGGTGGCCAGCGGGATGATGAACTCACCCTGGGCGTGCTCGCCGTTGATCTTCACCGGGCCGGCGAAGCCGAGCGGCACCTGGGCCACGCCGGTGAAGTTCTCGATGTTCCCCTTGGTGCGGGCGGCCTCGAAGGAGAACTTGTCGATGTGCTCCAGCTTGTGGCCCGAGTACTCCTCGACGAACCGCTGGCGCGCCTTGACGATCTCCGGCGTGTAGTCGTCGTTCTTGTCGTGCGGGACGGTGGTGCGCTTGACCTTCTCGGCGATGGCGTCCTTGACCTTGAACGAGAGATTGCCGAACGGCGTGGTCTCGAAGGCGAGCGCGATCTCGTGCTTCCCCTTCTCGAGCTGCTCCGTGCGGGCGTGGATGTTGACCACCTTGGCCAGCGGGAAGGCGAGCGCCGCGGTGGGGGAGATCGCCGAAGCGGCCACCCGGTCGCCGCCCATCTCCAGGCTGAGATGGTCGAGAGGCACCGCCCGGTCGTCAATCCGCACCTCGGACAGCTTGGTCAGCGTGGCGTTGCTCAGCCGGTTCTTGAGGCTGAACCGCACGCCGTCCTCGACGTTCTCGAGGCTGCCGAGGGTGTACATCTGCTTCAGAATGAGACCCGGTATCTTCATGAGTCACCTCGCGGGAAGGGCGAATTTGAAGGACGGCGTTCGCTTGATCGTCTCTACGAAAGCCTTGGCGTTCTCGACCGGCGTCATCGGCAGGATTCCGTGCCCGAGGTTCACGATATGGCCGCCGCCCTGGCCGGCCGCAACGAGGGCGCCGGCGCGGCGCTCGATCTCGGGGACGGGGGCGAGCAGCGCCGCGGGGTCGAGATTGCCTTGGAGTACCCGCGGCCCCACGATCCGCCGTACCTCGCCGAGAGGCTGGCGCCAGTCGACCGACAGCACATCCACCTCCAGCTCCCGTAACGCCGGCAACAGGTGCGAGCCGCCGTTGATGTAGTAGATCAGCGGCACCTGGCCCTTGAGGGCGGCGACGATCTTGCGCAGCGGCGGCAGGGCGAGGCTCCGCCAGCGGTCGAGATCGAGGAGCCCTCCCCAGGTGTCGAAGAGCTGGAGAGCCTGCGCTCCGGCCGCGATCTGACCCTGGAGATAGGCGATGGACGTGTCGGCGATGCGGTCGAGGAGCAGGCCCAGGCCCTCGGGATCGCCGTAGCTCCAGGCGAGGAGGTGCTCGAAGTGCTTCGAGCCGCCGCCTTCGACGAGATACGCGGCGAGGGTCCACGGCGTGCCGCCGAAGCCGAGGACGGGCACCTTGCCGTCCAGCTCGCGGCGCACCAGGCGCATGGCGTCGAAGACATAGCCGAGGGTCGCCTCGACCTCGGGCGAGCGGAGGCGGTTTACGTCCTCGCGGGTGCGCACGGGGTGCGGGAAGGACGGGCCGTCCCCCTTGGCGAACACCAGCTCGGCGCCCATGGCCTCCAAGGGCAGCAGGATGTCGGCGAAGAGGATGGCGGCGTCCACGCCGAGGATCTCCACCGGCTGGATCGTCACCTCGGCCGCCAGCTCGGGAGTCTTGCAAAGGGTGAGGAAGTCCGCCTTGGCGCGCACCGCCCGGTACTCGGGCAGATAGCGGCCGGCCTGGCGCATGATCCACACCGGACGGCGCTCGGTGGCCTCGCCGCGGCAAGCGCGGAGGAAGAGGTCGTTCACGCGCGGGAGGATAGCATCCCAGTTCTGTCTTCTCCGTCTGGAGTACACTCTCAGATCCCATGCTGCGCCTCGTCGCCTACATGCCGGATGGCGTCCGGCGATTCCCCGTTCATCGCAGCGAGTTGCTCGTCGGGAGCTGGCCCGAGTGCGACATCCCCCTTGACGTCACTGGCGTGGCCCAGAAGCACGCGCGCATCCTCTACGACGGCCGCGAGCTGAGGATCGAAGACCTGGGCACGCGCAAGGGCCTGCAGGTGAATGGACGCCGGGTGAAGGAAGCCTCGCTGGAAGTTCTCGACGAGATCCGGCTCGGCGGCGTGACCCTTCTCGTCGAGGACGTCCTGCCGGCGCCGGAGAAGGCGCCGGCGCCGCCGCAGGAGGAGCCCGCGAACGGCACGCCGCGCATCACGTCGCTCCGCATGGTCGAGCACCTGAATCGCATCAGCGAGTGGGTGCTC
>DATBGJ010000005.1:0-2110 GCA_036558045.1 Thermoanaerobaculia bacterium | reverse complement strand
TCGATTATAGATGAAAGGACTTTGTGGAGTAAAGCATCGCTTTCCTTCTACGCCCTTGCTGTGCCTTGACGCCTCGACATCTCACCGGGTGCGGGTGGTGGGCGAGAAAAAAAAGGGAGGCGCGGGGGGAGGGAGACCCCGCGCCTCTAGTGGTCGGCGTTGTCGCCGATGGAGAGGTCGCGGCGGAGCGTCTGGGCGAGGGCGCCGTGCAGGTAGCGGAGGAAGAGGTGAAAGCCCTCCAGCATCTCGGCGAACGCCCTCTCCTCCTCGACCGGCAGCGGCGCGCCGCGGCCGAGGAGCCGGTGGACCTCCGTCCGGCCTTCGGCCGCCACGCCGGGGGAGGACTCTTCACTGCTTGCCGCGGCCTCCTCGCGGCGCCGCAGCCGTTCGGGATGCCCGTTGACGATCTGCAGCGCGTTGTGGAGGTCGTGCAGGTCGCAGCCGAGGGTGTCGAGGATCTTCTCCAGGGTCTCGAGCGACGGGCGCTGCCGGCCGGTCTCGTACGCGGAGAGCATGCCCTTCGTGATGCCGGCGGAGTCCGCCACCTGGTACTGTTTCTTGCCCTGCCGGTCGCGCAGCCAACGCAGCGCCTGGCCCAGGCCGGTCAAAATGGGTGTACGCACGGGACTATCTCCTGAGATCCTCGGGATCTCCGTTGCAGCGGAAGGCTTCCTTCGTTTTCGCCCTTCTCACCATGGCGAAAGTATAGGCGTAACATAGGCGTAAGTCAAGCGATCCGGAAGGCGAAAGTTCTGCCTTTTTCCGAGGATCAAGCGGTCCGTTCCACGGTGTCTTACGCCCGCCACCGCGGTGCTCGAAACACAGGAAAAAAGGCGCTCGGGAAGGACTGAAATCCAGCCCTGCTACCATGCGCGCCATGGTCCAGCTCACCGACGTCGAAGCGGCCCGCCGCCGCATCGCTCCCCACGTGCGGCGGACGCCCCTGCTCGACGCCGGTCCGCTGCCGGGCGGCGCGCCGGGGAGCCGGCTCACCCTGAAGCTGGAGAACCTGCAGGTCACCGGCTCGTTCAAGGCGCGCGGGGCGGTCAACACGGTGCTGGCGTTGCCGCCCGAGCAGGCGGCGCGCGGCCTGATGACCGCCTCGGGCGGCAATCACGGCTTGGGCGTGGCTTTCGCCGGCCGGCTCGCCGGCGTGCCGGTGACGATCTACATTCCCGCGAACGTACCCGCCGCCAAGGCCGCCAAGCTGGAGCGGTGGGGCGCCCGGCTGATCCGCGAAGGCGAGGTGTGGGACGACGCCAACGCGGCGGCCCTGGAGGCGGCGCGGCGCGAGGGCGCGGCCTACGTCCATCCCTTCGCCGATCCGGCGGTGATCGCCGGCCAGGGAACGGTCGGCCTGGAGATCCTCGAAGACGCGCCGGAGACCGACCTGGCGCTGGTGGCGATCGGCGGCGGCGGGCTCATCTCCCGCGTCGCGATCGCGCTCAAGGGCGTGCGGCCGGAGATCCGCGTCCTCGGCGTCGAGCCCGTGGGCGCGCCGACGCTCCACGCCAGCCTGCGCGCCGGCGCCGTCGTCGAGCTGCCGGCGGTGACGACCGCCGCCAACACCCTCGCGCCGCGGCGCAGCCACGAGACGAACTTCGCCGTCATCCGCGACGCGGTGGAGGACGTAGTGCTGGTGACCGACGAGGAGATGCGCGAGGCGGCACGGTGGCTCTGGTTCGACGTCGGCGTCGCGGCCGAACTCTCCGGCGCCGCCGCGGTGGCCGCTCTGCGTTCCGGGAAGGTGCCTCTGGATGGCGCCCGCTCCGTCTGCGCCGTGATCTGCGGCGCGGGCACGGACGGCATCGAGGCGTGAAAGATCTACAGAAAAGGAAGGCGAGGTACGGCGGGAAGGAGAGCTCCGTCGTGGGAACTGCCAAGGGAGAATGGAACCAGGAAGTCTCCTTGGCCCGGACTGGCGGCGGCGGAGGATCGTCCTCGCCTCACCGCTCGCCGGCCGGGCCGGTGCGTACCTCGCCCCGCGCTCAGAAGAGCAAGGATCGGGCCAGCGGCGAGCCCCCGGATTGTCCCCCTTTTCGTGCCGCCGGCACCTAAAGGTTGGCGCCGCTGAGGGGGCGAGCCTTCCGGAGTCGTTTCAGGAGCCATG
>DATBGJ010000004.1:0-2748 GCA_036558045.1 Thermoanaerobaculia bacterium | reverse complement strand
TCATCCTGCAGGACATGTCGCAGGAAGGCCCGCCGATGGTGTGGCTGTGGGACGGCTGGCAGAAATACGGCAACGTCATGCTGGCGCCGCACCGCAGCCACGTCGGCGACGATCGCAAGCTGGAGCTCACCGACATCGCGGTGTCCGACCAGATGCCGGATTCGGTCTTCACGTCGCCCGCGCCGGTGAAGTAGGGGCGGCCCTACAACCCGATCTCCGGCCACTCGGCGAGCGGCTCGTCCGAGCTCACGACGTGCATGCCGGCGGCGGCGAAGCGGTCGAGCGACGCTTCGGCCTGCGGCGTGAAGTCGAAGAGGAAGCCGCCCGGGCGCTGCGGGTCGGGCACCGTCACCGAGGACATGCAGTCGCGCAGGATATAGATCTTGCGCGCCAGCTCCTCCTCCTGCGCCGCGATCTCTCCCAGCAGGTCGTCGATGGTGTTCTTCACGCAGTGGCTCGCCGCCTGGCCGGCGATGATCACCGCGTCCGAGCGCAGGAGCGTCTGCAGGAACTCGTAGTTGCGCTGCGCCAGGGGCCGGCCGTCGAAGCGGATCAGCACCTCCGGCGCCAGCACCGAGTAGTTCTCGGTCAGCGGATGATCCCCCTTGCTCTCGATCCAGCCGCGGGCGCCGCGCGCCCAGGCGTGGAACATCCGCGCCTCGTGGATCACCCCGGCCAGCGGATGGCCGTCGCTGCCCAGGATGCAGTGCGGCGGCCAGAGGTAGAGCTTGTACTTGCCCGCCTTCTCCAGCTCGCGGCAATAGAACTCCACCTGCCGCTTCAGCCATTCGTAGTCGCCGCCGGAGACCCACCAGGCGATGTCCGGATTCGGCCGCACCCGCCCGGCGCGGATCATCTCGACCGTGATCTCCTGATGCGGCGCGGGCGCCTGATCGTCCGCGTCCAGCCAGAAGGAGGGCGAGAAGATCTGGAACGGGAAATGCGTGTCGAGCGTGCAGGTGATGTCGGTGATCAGCTCCAGGTTGCGGTAGAGGAAGCGCGCGATGCGGTCGCTGTCGTCCATCGCGCCGGCGCCGCTGCGGCCGCCCACGTAGAGCGATCCTTGCGGGAAACAGAAATCTTTCTGCAGATCGATCAGCAGGAGCTGGACCCGCTTGCGGTCCTGCGCCGACGGGCGGACGTCGTGCTGCCGCCGCCACGTCTGGGCGGCCAGGAAGAGCGCCTGCTGGTCCGGCGCGTAGCTCCATTGGCGGGCGCGGTCCGCGTCGTAGAAGTCCGGGACGGGAAGCTCCCGGACGTTGGGAAGCGTGCTGAGCGTGCTCACGACGGTCTCCTCTGTCTGGCTTCCAGGATGAGCTTTATTCTGAGATCGAACAGCTTCGGCTCCAGGCCCACGGGGTATTGGTGAGGATTGGCGAAGCGCTTGATGCCCGGATGCAGCCGGCCGAGCTGCTCGCAGCCCCGCTGGCGTACCTCGTCGAGCGGCGGCGGCTCGTAGACCCGCCGGCCGGCGCGGAAGACGGGCACCAGCAGGTCTTCCCAGGGCGCGTCCCGCGGGATCTCCTTGCGCCGCGTCATGTCCGCCGCGTCGACGATCGTCGGCGCGGCGGGCGCGCCCAGCTCCTCGTCGAAGATCATATCGGCGAGGAAGAGGCCGTCCGCGCTGAAGCGCCGCACCTGCTGGATGCCGGGCGTGGTGATCTTGACCGCCTGCTCCGAAAGCTTGACTTTGTATCGCCAAGGCGCCTGCGGCCCTTCGCGCACCGCGGTCAGCTTGTAGACGCCGCCGAGGGCGGGATCGTCGTACGCCGTCACCAGCCGCGTGCCGACTCCCCAGGCGCCGATCTTCGCGCCCTGGAGCTTGAGGCTCTCGATGAGGTGCTCGTCGAGCTCGCTGCTGCCGAGGATCTGGGCGTCGGGGAAGCCGGCCGCGTCGAGGATCTTGCGCGCCTCGATGCTGAGATAGGCGAGGTCGCCGGAGTCCAGGCGCACGCCCATCATCTCGTGACCCCGCTCGCGCAGCCGCCGGCCCACCTCGGCCGCGTGGCGCACTCCCTCCAGGCTGTTGTAGGTGTCCGCCAGGAAGATGCTGTTGTTCGGCATGGCCAACGCCCAGGCGTCGAAGGCTTCCAGCTCGGAGTCGAACGCCAGCACCCAGCTATGGGCGTGCGTCCCTTTCACCGGGATGCCGAAGAGCTTGCCCGCGAGCACGTTCGAGGTGGCGGCGCAGCCGCCGGCGTAGGCGGCGCGGCTGGCGGCGAGGCCGCCGTCCATGCCCTGGGCCCGGCGCAGGCCGAAATCGACCACCGGCTCGCCTTGCGCCGCGAGGCAGACGCGGGCGGCCTTGGTGGCGATCAGCGTCTGGAAGTTGATCAGATTGAGCAGCGCGGTCTCGAGGATCTGCGCCTGCAGGATGGGACCGCGCACCCGCACCAGCGGCTCCTGCGGAAACACCACCGTCCCCTCGGGGATCGCGTCGATGTCGCAGGCGAGCTCCAGCCGCCGCAGCACGTCGAGGAACTCCGCCGTGAAGAAAGGGCCGCCGTCGTCGCCGCGCAGCCCGGCGAGATAGTCGAGGTCCTCGTCGCCGAAGCGGAAGCTCTCGATGAATTCGATCGCCGGCGCCAAGCCGCACGCGAGGGTGAAGCCGCTGCCGAACGGCGGCTTGCGGAAGTGGAGATGGAAGACGGCCTCGTGCCGCTCCATCCCGGTCTTCCAGTAGCCGTAGGCCATCGTCAGCTCATAGAGGTCGATCAGCAGCCCCAACGAGCCTCGATACGTTGCGGT
>DATBGJ010000003.1:0-4844 GCA_036558045.1 Thermoanaerobaculia bacterium | reverse complement strand
GCTATTCAATGTACTGATGTACTGCCAGCCGCCCCTCGAATTTCTTTCGGGCCAAATCCGGAGTATATTACGCCGCATGAGCGCCCGCCCCTTCGCCTCCGGCACCATCGCCTTCGGTCTCGTGACCATTCCCGTCAAGCTCTATTCCACCGGCGAAACCTCGGTCGGAATTCAATTCAACATGCTGCACAAGAAGTGCGGCACGCGGCTCAAGCAGCAGTACATCTGCCCGACGGACAACGAGGTGGTGGAGAAGGATGACATCACCAAGGGTTACGAGTACTCCAAAGGACAATACGTCCTGTTCACGGATCAGGAGCTCAAGGCGCTGCAGCCCGAGGCCACCAACGCCATCGACATCGCGGAATTCATCCCCGCCGCCCGGGTGGATCCGATCTACTTCGAGAAGTCCTGGTACCTGGGCGCCGACAAAGGCGGCGACCGGCCCTACCGGTTGCTGGCCGAAGCGATGAAGGAGACCGGCCGCGTGGCGCTCGCCCGCTACGCGGCGCGCGGCAAGGACCAGCTCGTGCTGCTGCGGCCGTACCAGAACGGCCTGGTGATGCAGCAGCTCCGCTACGCCGACGAGTTGCGCGACTTCTCGGAGGTCCCCATCGGTCCGGCGGAGGTCAAGGACTCGGAGCTCAAGCTGGCCATCCAGCTCATCGAGCAGGTGGCCGCCGAGGAGTTCCATCCCGAGAGCTACGAGGACAAGCAGCGACAGCAGGTGCGGGACCTCATCGAGCGCAAGGTCCAGGGCGAGGAGATCACCGCCCCGCCGGCCGAGGAACCGAAGGCGCAGGTCATCGACCTCATGGCGGCGCTCAAGGCGAGCCTGGCGGCGGCGAAACCTGCCGAGTCCGAGAAGCCGGCCTCGCCGCTCGCCGACCGCAAGCCCGCCAAGCGCTCCGGCGGCTCTCTCGCCGCGGTGTCCGGCGGCGCCGGCGAGACCAAGAAGAAGAGCTCGCGGCGCTAGGCCATGGCGACGCTCGCCGCGATCGCGGTAGGTCTGGTGGCCGCCCTCCATCTCTACTTTCTCGTCCTCGAGATGTTCCTCTGGAAGAAGCCGTTCGGCCGCCGCACCTTCGGCCTGACCCGCGAGATGGCGGAAGCCACGGCGTCGCTCGCCGCCAATCAGGGCCTCTACAACGGCTTTCTCGCCGCCGGTCTGGTCTGGGGCCTCGCCCTCGGCGCGGCGGGTCTCGCCCTCAAGGTGTTCTTCCTCGTCTGCGTGATCGTCGCCGGCATCTTCGGCGCCGCCACGGCGAACCGGAAGATCCTTTGGGTCCAAGCCGTTCCCGGCGCTGTTGCCTTGGCGCTCGTGCTGCTGGCCCGCTGACGCCTCACTGCTCCGGCGGCACCCCGAGCTGCGCCGCGCTGGCGATCCCCTCCGCCATCTCCGGGAGGATCCCCATCCGGACATAGATCGGCCGCACCCGCTCGCGCAGCTTGGGCAGCAGGCTCGCGAACCAGAGGGCTCCGGCGAGGCAGCCCAGGCCTCCGAAGAGGAGCGTGCGCGGCGCGCCGATGCGGTGCGCCAGCGTGCCGGCGAGCAGACTGCCGAACGGCGCCGTGCCCATGAAGGCCATGAGGTAGAAGCTCATCACGCGGCCGCGCTTGTCGTCCTCGACGAGCGTCTGGATGAGGGTGTTGCTCGCCGCCATCTGCACCATGAAGCCGAGCCCGGTGACGAGCAAAAGGACGAGCGAGAGCCACAGCGAGCGCGAGAGCGAGAAGCCGATGAGGCCGGCGCCGAAGAGCCCCGCCGTCAGCGGGATGATCTTGCCCAGGCCGAGCACCGTCCGGCGGTTGGCGAGGAACACCGCGCCGAGGAGCGCTCCCACGCCCGTGGCCGCCATGAGGAATCCCAAGGTGTGCGGTCCGCCGTGCAGCACGCTCGAAGCGAAGATCGGCATCAGCACCGTATACGGCATGCCGACCAGGCTGACGAGAGCGAGCAGCAGGAGGATGCTGCGGATGGGCGCCGAGCCGGCGACGTAGGCCCAGCCTTCGTGGAGCTGCGGCAGCACGCGGGCTCCCGCGGGCGTTCTCCGCTGCCGCGGCGCGAGACGCATCAGCAGCAGCGAGGCGATCACCGCGAGATAGCTCACGGCATCGATGCCGAAGCACCAGCCCTCGCCGACCGCGGCGATGATCACGCCGCCGATCGACGGGCCCAGCAGGCGCGCGGCGTTGACCATCGAGGAGTTCAGGGCGATGGCGTTCGCGAGGTCCTCTCTGCGGTCCACCATCTCCACCACGAAGGCCTGGCGGCCGGGCATGTCGAAGGCGTTGATCGCGCCCTGGAAGAGGCTCAGCAGCAGCACGTGCCCGATGGTAATGACGTTCGTGAGGGTGAGCACCGCCAGCGCCGCCGACTGCAGCATGGCGAGCACCTGGGTCACGACGAGCAGCCGGTGGCGGTTCCAGCGGTCGACGAGGACCCCGGCGAGCGGCGCGAGGAGGAACGAGGGGATCTGCCCCGCGAAGCCGACGAGGCCGAGGAGGAGCGGCGAGCGGGTGAGCCGGTAGACCAGCCAGCTCGTCGCGATGCGCGTCATCCAGGTGCCGACGAGCGAGACGCTCTGGCCGGAGAAGAAGAGCCGGTAGTTGCGGTGGCGCAGCGCGCGCACCATGAAGCCCGCGCCGGCCGGTGCCGCGGGTCTCATCGAGAAAATCCCTCGCCGGTCATGGCGAGGAGGGGATTGCAAGAGACGTGCGAGAAATCGTGCTCAGACCCCCTTCAACGCCCGCACGCTGATCTGGTAATGGCTGGCGTGCCAGGCCGCGCGGGCGTCGCGCAGGAGGAGGACCTGCGGCGATTGATGCAGGACGCCGGTGCGCTGCGCCAGGGCGGTCGAGACGGCGCGCGCGGTCTGCACCTCGATCAGCGCGAAGACGGCGCCGTCCCCGGACGGGTCCGCGGCGAAGCGCTGGAACTCGGCCCAGGCGGCGGCCGAGGTGCCGCACGTCAGGCTGTGCTTGAAGATCCACACCGGCCGCTCCCGCGACTGTTCGAGCAACTCGTCGAGCGCGGAGAGGTCCGCGATGCGTTCGATCTCAGCCATCACCGTCTTCCTGAAGACGTTCCCGGACCCTGTCAGTCTATCACTTCAGGATTTGCTTCGACCGCTGGTCGGTCACCTCGGCGAAGCCGTCCTTGAACTGGCGCATCCAGTTCTTCGGCACGGAGAAACCGTGGCCCACCTTGTGCAGCCAGACCAGCTCGCCGTTGGGGACCTTGGAGAGGTAGGTCCGCGTATCCTCCGGCGTGCAGATCTGGTCGATGTCCCCCTGGAAGGCGATCCAGGTGTCCTCCAGACGAGCGGGCAGAAAGTCCACTCCCTTGCCGTGCGGATCGCGGGTCCAGGCCAGGCCGCGTCCCTCGCAGATCGGATGGTTGACGATCAGGTCGGGACAGAAGCCGAGGCTCAAACCCCCGCGGTAGGCATGGGGCGGCGCCTGCACCATGGCGGCGTAGACGATGGTGGCGCCCGAGGAGTAGCCCACCAGCACCGGCCGTACGGAAGAGGCGTACCCGAGCCTCTTCTCGACGGCGCGGCCCAGCTCCGCGAAGTCGGCGCCCGGATCCCAGCACTTGTCGGGATCGGCGGTGCTGGCCTTCATGTAGTGGCGGATGTCCACGCCGGCCACCAGGGCGTCCATACCCGCGAGCTCGCGGGCCATGTCGACGACGCCCAGCTTCCAGCCGCCGTCGCCGGAGATGAACAGCGCGACGTGCTGCGGCCGCGGCGTCTGATGGTAGAGAGTGACCGTGCCGAAGGGCTCGAGAGTGAAGGTCTCTTCGGCGGCGGCGGGGGAGGCGAGCGCGAGGGCGAGCAGGCTGGCGGAGAGGACAAGCTTCATGGCTCGTCATTGTGTACCAGAAACCTATGGATCGGCCTACCGTACTTTCAGCGTAGGATTCCACTTATGTCGAGACGACTCGCGCTCCTCTTCGTCCTCCTGGGATTTGCCCTGACCCTGCCCGCATCCGCCGCGGAAACCGCCCGCCCCGGCCGCCAGGGCGGCGGCGTCACCCTGCTGCCCAACGGCTGGCGCATCGCTCCCGCCGGCCGCCATATCCCGGTCGGGGACCTGCCGCTCGCCATGGCGGAATCTCCGGACGGCGCCCGGCTCGTGGTGAGCAACAACGGCTACTCCAAGCCGAGCCTCAGCGTCGTCGATCCGCAGCGCTTCACCGTCCCCGCCACCGTGCCGCTGGAGAACGCCTGGCTCGGCCTCGCCTGGCATCCGGACGGCAAGCGGCTGTGGGTCTCCGGCGGCGGCGCCAACACGGTGCAGGAGCTCAAGGTGACCGACAAAGGCCTCGAGCCGGGCGCCGTCGTGCAGCTCAAGAAGGTCTCCGACGAGAGCTTCGTGGGCGGCCTCTCCATCAGCCCGGACGGCAGCCGCCTGTTCGCCGTGCACGCCCTGGGCAAGCTCCTCTCGGCCGTGGACCTCGCGGCCGGCAAGGTCGTCAAGGAGGCGGAGCTGCCGGCCGAGGGTTATACGACCCTGGTCTCCGCGGACGGCAAGACGGTGTACGTCTCGCTCTGGGGCGGCGCCAAGGTCCTCCTCTTCGACGCCGAGACGCTGGCGCCTAGCGGCGAGATCGCGGTGGGGGAGCATCCGAACGCCATGGCGTTCTCCAAGGACGGCGGCCGCCTCTTCGTGGCCTGCGCCAACACCAATGAGGTCTGGGTGGCCGACCTGGCCACGCGGACGGCGAAGGAGCGGATCTCGATCGCCCTCGATCCGGCGGCCCCACCGGGCAGCACCCCCAACGGCCTGGGGCTCTCGCCGGACGGCAAGACGCTGCTCGTCGCCGACGCCGACAACAA
>DATBGJ010000002.1:0-10143 GCA_036558045.1 Thermoanaerobaculia bacterium | reverse complement strand
GTGGAGATCACTGCCAGGAGGCTTTCCGTCCCCAGGTCTTCATAATCGAGCAAATCAGGGCTGTGGCTAGTGACGAGGATTTGGGTTCGAGAGGCCCTTTCGTTCAAAGCATCCATCAGTGCGGCCGCCGCCGCCGGATGCAGGGCCGATTCTGGTTCCTCAATACCTACCAGACACACCGGGGTTCTGGCGTCGGAAAGCTGCGCCGCAGCCACAAGGATCGCAAGCACTCGCAAAGTTCCATCCGACATCTGCGCGGCACTAAACTCAACCGGGAACTTCCCCATACCCTGGGCAAACGAAAGTGTCTCAAAATCCTGGATTGACTCGCTCCCAACCTCCAGGATCCCCGGAACGATGACCCTTAGATACTGGTTGATTCTATCCATGGTTTCCGGCTGCGCCACGCGCAGGCGTGCAATTACGCTCGCGAGGTTGCTGCCGTCTCCACGCAGCAATCCGCCGCCATCAGCTCTCTTTGGCGTTCTTATTGCTTCCGGCACTATGTTATAGAACCCCATGGCGGCTAGAAAATCGAAGACGAACTGGAACTCGACAAGCCCCGAGGCGTTTACGAGATAGAGCCTATTGGGAAAGGCCGCGGGCATGATCGCCACCGATGAATCCACGACCTTACCGCCCCTGACCTCGTAATGCGCGACACTTAGGCCAGAGGAAGAGAGGATATCCAGCCGCTCGAGGCGGACCTCCATGCTCCCGAACGGTTCTCCCGCAGTCTCTACGAGATAAATCGCCGATCGTTGATCAGGAAACGAGATCTCCAGCCGGATCGAGATCTTCTCATGCTCACCGGTGCCTCGCGTTTTGATTTCGTTGAACCCACCCCTCTTTCCGATGGCTGAGCTCAGGGACTCCCGCAGGCCGTCGCTGATCAAGTGGAGAGCATCCAGGAAATTGCTTTTACCCGATCCGTTGCGCCCCACGAGAATCGTGAACGGGCCGAGCCGGACGTCGGCCTGGGCAATGCTCTTGTAGTTCCGAAGGCTGACTCTGGTCAGCAAGGGAGTATTCCGCGCCGGATCGTTAACGCTCATTGGGTCAGTATAAGCGCTTTCCAGCTCCTGGCGAATACATAAGCCTCACCCAGCCTCCCAGCTCAGCATCGTCAGCGGGAGCTCGGCGGTTCGGTGCGAGGCCTGTTCAATCCATCTGCTTCCGCAACACCGTCGGAATGTCGTAGTCGTCCACGTTCGACCAGTTGGGGCCGAAGCCGTTGGGGTCGTCGCCGCGGACGTGGGCAATGGCCTTGCGGTAGAACGGTACGTCGGCGGCCGACTTCTCCTGCTCCTCGCGCTCGGCCTGCGGCGGCGCGGCGAGCGGCGGCGCCGGGACAGGCACCGGACGGCCGGCGACGATCGGCGGCGGCGCCGGGAGGCGCGGCCGGTCGTCGTGGCTGCGGTCGAAGCCGGTGGCGATCACCGTCACTTTCATCGCCTCGTCGAGGCTGGGATCGATCACCATGCCGGAGATGATGTTGGCGTCGGGATCCACGGAGTCGGCGATGATGCGCGCCGCCTCGGCCACCTCGTGGAGCGTCAGGTCGTGGCCGCCCGAGATGTTGATCAGCACGCCGCGGGCGCCCTGGATGGAGGTCTCCTCCAGCAGCGGCGAGGAGATGGCCCGCTGCGCCGCCTCCAGGGCGCGGTGCTCGCCCTTGGCGATGCCGGTGCCCATGAGCGCCATGCCCATGCCGGTCATGATCGTCCGCACGTCGGCGAAATCGACGTTGACCTCGCCGGGGATGGTTATGAGATCGCTGATGCCCTGCACGGCCTGGCGCAGCACGTCGTCGGCGATGCGGAAGGCCTCCGAGAGCGGCGTGCCGCGCTCGACGAAGTTGAGCAGCCGCTCGTTGGGGATGGTGATCAGGGTGTCGACGGCGCCGCGCAGCTCGTCGACGCCGCGCTCGGCGTACTGCAGGCGGCGGCGCCCCTCGAAGCCGAACGGCTTGGTGACGACGGCGACCGTGAGCGCGCCGATCTCGGCCGCCAGCGAGGCGATGATCGGCACCGCGCCGGTGCCGGTGCCGCCGCCGAGGCCGGCGGTGAGGAAGACCATATCCGCCCCCTCGAGCGTCTCGAGGATCTGGTCCGTATCCTCCAGCGCCGCCTTGCGGCCGACCTCCGGGTCGGCGCCGGCGCCGAGCCCCTTGGTGAGCAGCCGGCCGATCTGCAGCTTCGAGGGCGCGCGGCACTTGGCGAGCGCCTGCAGGTCGGTGTTGGCGGCGATGAACTCGATGCCGCGGAGCTGCGAGTCGATCATGCGGTTCACCGCGTTGCCCCCACCGCCCCCGACGCCGATGACCTTGATCTTGGCGGGGACCGCGTCGGCCGCCTCGTGGACGCGGGGCGGCTTGTCTCTCGGGGTCTCCGGGCCGTCCTGGTCTTCGAAAAGGATCATGTCTCTTCCCCCTATATCTTGGGTTGAGTGGGTCTTGTCGTTCTCCGCTCTACAGCAGATCCGAGAACATCCCGCGCAGGCTGCCGACCATGCCGCGCACGCTGAATCCCGCTTTTTTCTGCACCTTGTTCTGGCTCTCCTCGGCCCGGCGGGCGTAGAGGAGGAGCCCGGAAGCCGCCGCCCACGTCGGGCTGCTGATGACGTCCACCAGGCCGCCGAGGCCGCGCGGCAGGCCGTAGCGTACGCCGGCGTCGAAGATCTGCTCGGCGAGCTCCAGCAGGCCGTCGAGCTGCGCGCCGCCGCCCGTCAGCACGACGCCGCCGCGCAGGCCTTCGTCGGAGGCGTGCTTCAGGAGGTCCTCGCGCACCAGGCTGAAGAGCTCCTCGGCGCGCGGCTGCAGGATCTCGCACAGCTCGCGCTTGGGCACCACGCGCGAGGTGCCGCCCGCCACCGTGGGCACGGCGATGCCCTCCTCCTCGGTGACCATGCTGGGCAGGCAGCAGCCCTGCTTGACCTTGATGCGCTCGGCCTCGGCGAACGGCGTGCGCAGCACCATGGCGAGGTCGTTGGTGAAGTGGCCGGCGCCGATGGGCGCCACGGCGCTGTACTGGATCTCGCCTTCGGCGAAGAGGGCGTACTCGGTGGTGCCGGCGCCGACGTCGACGAGCAGCGAGCCGAGCTCGCGCTCGTCGGGCGTCAGCACGGCCTGGGCGGTGGCGAGCGGCTCGAAGACCATCTGCACGACCTCGATCCCCGCGCGGTTGACGCTGGTCAAGAGCGTGCGCGAGCGGGTTACGTTGCCGGTCACCAGGTGGACCATGACCTCCAGCCGGGTGCCTTGCATGCCGAGCGGCTCGTCGATGCCGCCCTGCTCGTCGACGAGGAACTCCTGCGGGATGGCGTGCAGGATCTCGCGGTCGGAAGGCAGGGCGGCGGATTGCGCGGCCTCCAGCACGCGCTGGATGTCCTGGCGGGTGATCTCGCGGTCCTTGCGCGCCACCGACACCATGCCGCGCGAGTTGACGCTGCGGATGTCCGCCCCGGCGATGCCGACGTAGGCGCGCGAGATCTCCACGCCGGCCATCACCTCGGCCTCCTCGCTCGCCGCCTTCAAGGCCTCCACCGTCGCTTCGACGTTGACGATGTTGCCCTTGCGCGTGCCGCGGTTGGGAGCCAGGCCCTTGCCGACCACCTCGATGCCGCCCTTGTCGTCGCGCTGGCCGATGAGCACCCCCACCTTGGAGGAGCCGATGTCGATTCCGACGTAGTGCGATTCTGTCTTGGCCATAGCAGACCCCTCACGAAAAAGTTGACGTCAGGCTCCTGTCCTACCCGGCTGCACCACGATCCGGCGCGAGAAGCGCAGATCGACCGTCTCGATTTGCGGATAGCGCCGGGAGAGCTCGGGCAGCAGCTCCACCAGGCGCCGCACCTTGGGACCCACCTGCTCGCTGGTCACCAGCAGGGGGAACGGCAGGGCGTCCGTCTGCAGGCGGAAATCGCCCTCCCCCAGCACCTCGATGCGCGCCAGCTTCGCCGCCCAGGTCGGCTGCACGCGGCCGAGCTCGGCCGCCACCTTGAGGGCGGCGGCCATGCCGTCCGGATGCGCGCCCTGGGAGAAGCTCACCGCCAGCAGGCCGGCCCGCCGCGCCTCGGCGAGATCCGCCGGCGTCGCCACCGGCGCGATGGCGCGGCCCGCGGAGTCGGCGTAGACGAAGCCGCCGCCGGC
Organism: Thermoanaerobaculia bacterium; assembly: GCA_036558045.1. GTDB lineage: Bacteria > Acidobacteriota > Thermoanaerobaculia > Multivoradales > UBA5704 > DATARR01. Next base: position 5,993 of record DATBGJ010000002.1, on the reverse strand, counting down.
GATGAGCAGGGCGACCGGCTTGCGCTCCGCCACCTTCACCCGCAGCCGGTCGGGAAGCTCCTTGGTCATCTCCACCTCGTCGACCCACGGGTTGCGGCGCACCCTTCGGGCCGCCTCGGCGAGCGACAGCCGCACCAGGTTCTCGCCGTCGAGCGGCGCCAGCGCCTGGCGCACCCAGCCGGCGGGGACGCGACCGTGGACGCGACCCGCGATGCCGCCCACCTCCACGTCACGCAGGCGGAAGAGCGGCGCCGTGAGCACCCAGGCGGCGAGCCCCACCGGCAGCGCCACCACGGCGCAGGCGGCGGCGAGCGGCTTGCCCAGCGCCAGCAGCACGTTGCGCCGCCGCCGGCGCGGCGGCGTGCCGCGGCGGCGGAAGTCGAGGATGCGCCCTCCCGCGCCGGGCGGCAGCATGGTGGCCGTGCCCGCGGTCATGCCGCCGCCTCCTGGGCCAGCGCCTCGGCCAGCCGGTTGACGTCGCCGGCGCCCAAGGTGAACACCACGTCACCGGGACCAACCTCGCCGCGCAGCAGCTCCGGCGCGTCCTTCCAGGCCGGGCAGTAATGGACGTTGCGGTGGCCGCCGCGGCGCGCCGCCTCGACCACCAGCTCGCCGGTGACGCCGGGGATCGGCTGCTCGCGCGAGGGATAGACGTCGGTCACCACCGCCATGTCGGCCCCCAGCAGCGCGCGGCCGAAGCCTTCCGCCTGGTCCTGCGTGCGCGAGAAGAGATGGGGCTGGAAGACGGCGAAGACGCGGCCGCCGGGGAAGGTCTGCCGCGCCGCCTGCAGCGTCGCCTCGACCTCCGTGGGATGGTGCGCGTAGTCGTCCACCACGGCGGCGCCGCGCCAGGTGCCCACCTGCTCGAAGCGGCGGTGGACCCCCCTGAACCCCGCGATGGCGCGGCCGATGGTGTCGAAGTCGATGCGCAGCGCGAGGCCCACGCCCACCGCCGCCAGGGCGTTGCGCACGTTGTGGCGGCCGGGGATGGGCAGCTCGATGCGGCCGAGGTCGATGCGCCCCAGCAGGCGGTCGCCGCGCAGGCGCACGCCGAAACGGCTGCCGCCCGCGTGGGCTTCGAGATCGTAGGCCGAGAGGTCGGCCTGCGGCGAGAAGCCGTAGGTGATGACGCGGCGGTCCGCCACGCGCGGCAGGATCTTCTGGATGTTCGCATCGTCCAGGCAGACGATCAGCCGGCCGAAGAAGGGGACGCGGTTGGCGAACTCGACGAAGGCGTCCTCGATGGCCTCCAGGCTGCCGTAGGTGTCGAGGTGGTCGCGGTCGATGTTGGTGACGACGGCAATCACCGGCGTCAGCCGCAGGAAGCTGCGGTCGAACTCGTCGGCCTCGGCCACCAGGTAGTCGCTCTTGCCGAGACGGGCGCCGGTGCCCGAGAGGCGCAGCCGGCCGCCGACGATCACCGTCGGATCGAGCTGCGCCTCGGTCAACACGGTGCCGACGAGCGAGGTGGTGGTCGTCTTGCCATGCGTGCCGGCGACGGCGATGCCGTACTTCAGGCGCATCAGCTCGCCGAGCATCTCGGCCCGCCGCACCACCGTGATGCCGCGCCGGCGCGCCTCGCGCACCTCGGCGTTCTCCTCCGCCACGGCCGAGGAGATCACCACCAGCTCGACGCCCTCCAGGTGGTCCGGCGAGTGCCCCTTCTCGATCTGCGCGCCCAGATCCGCCAGCCGCTCGGTCGCCTCTCCCAGGGCGAGATCGCAGCCGCTCACCTCCAGGTCGAACTCGAGGAGGATCTCGGCGATGCCGCTCATGCCGGCGCCGCCGATGCCGACGAAATGGATGCGCGAGAGATCGGTGAAGCGGTTGAACATCAACCGATCCCCCCCAGCTCCGCCAGGCAATCGGCGATGTCGGCCACGGCGAGCGGCCGCGCCAGGGCGCGCGCCGCGCGGCCCATCGCCGCCAGGCGGCCGGCGTCCGCCAGCAGCTCCTCCAGCTTGGCGGCGAGGCGCTCGGCGGAGAAATGATCGGAGCGGATCATCTCCGCGCCGCCGGCCACCGCGAGCAGGCGGGCGTTGTCCACCTGGTGGCCCTTGGCGATGGCCAGCGGCACCAGCAGCGACGGCCGGCCGGCGGCGCAGATCTCCGCCACCGTGATGGCGCCGGCGCGGGAGACCAGCAGGTGGCTCGCCGCCATGGCTCCGGCCACGTCGTCGAGGAACGGCACGACCTCGACGTGCGAGGGGCCGACTCCGGCGCTCGCGTACGCGCCCCGAGTCTCCTCCAGGTTACGCGGGCCGGCCTGGTGGAGGATGGAGAGCGCGGGCAGCTTTGCGATCAGCCGCGCCGCGGCCTCCGGCAAGGCCTGATTGATCTGGCGTGCGCCCTGGCTGCCGCCGAGCACCAGCAGGCGCGGCCTCTCCAGCGGCGGCAGCTCCGCCGGCACGGCGAAGAAGGCGGGGCGCACCGGCACGCCGGTCACCCGGCACGGGCACTTCAGGTCCGCGATCGTCTCCCGGTAGCCCACGGCGGCGGCCGTCGCCCAGCGCGACAGCCAGCGGTTGGCGACGCCGGCGCGGCCGTTCGGCTCCAGCAGCAGCACGGGACGCCGCGCCAGGCGCGCGCCGAGCACGGCGGGGGCCGAGACGTAGCCGCCGGTGCCGAGCACGGCGTGGGCGCCGATGCCGCGCACCAGCTTCGCCGCCGCCACGGACGAGCGCGCGAGAGTCGCCAGGGCGCGCGCGCGGGCGAACGGTCCGCGGCCCACGATCGGCCGCGCCGCCAGCGGATGGAAAGGCAGGCCGCGCTCCGCCACCAGGCGCTCCTCCAGCCCGCCCGCGCCGCCGGCGAAGCTCACGCGCCACCCCCTGGCCCGCAGCTCCTCCGCCACCGCCAGCGCCGGGAAGACGTGGCCGCCCGTGCCGCCGCCGGCGAGCAGGACGTGCAGGGGTTCGGGTGGGGTCGGCGCCATCGCATCGTTCCGCTCATGCGTGCTGCGAGAGGTTGAGGAGGACGCCGCAGATGCACAGGGTGACCACCAGCGACGAGCCGCCGTAGGAGATGAACGGCAGGGGGATGCCCTTCGTGGGCAGCAGCGCGAGGGTGACGCTGACGTTGATCAGCGCCTGCATCACCAGCACGCCCGTCAGCCCCCAGCCGAGGTAACGGCCGAAGACGTCCGGCGCCTTGGCGCCGGCGCGCAGGCCGCGCCAGGCGAGCAGGCAGAAGCCGAGCACCACCAGCGACGCGCCGATCAGCCCCAGCTCCTCGGCGACGATGGAGAAGATGAAGTCCGACTCCGGGTGCGGCAGGAAGAAGAGCTTCTGCACGCTCTTGCCGGGCCCCAGGCCGAAGACGCCGCCCGAGCCGACGGCGATCAGCGACTGCAGCGCCTGGAAACCGGTGCCGAGCGGATCCTTCTCGGGATCGAGGAAGGCGAAGAGCCGCTGCCGCCGGTAGGGCTCCATCATCACCAGCAGGCCGAGGAGCGGCGGCACGAAGGCGAGCGCCGCCACGATGTAGCGCCAGCGCAGGCCGGCGAGGAAGACCATGAGGAAGAAGGTGGCGCCGAGCAGCACCGCCGTCCCCATGTCGGGCTCGAGCAGGATGAGGGCCGCGGTGAGCGCCGTGAAGAAGCCCGCCGGCAGCAGGAACGACAGCTCGTTGACGCGCTCCTCCTTCTTCTCGATCTGGTAGGCGAGGAAGGGGATGAGCGCCAGCTTCGCCAGCTCGGAGGGTTGGATGGAGACCCCGCCGACGAAGAACCAGCGCCGCGTGGCGTTGAGCTGCGGCGAGAAGAGCACGCCCACCAGCAGCGCCAGCGCCGCGAAGAGCAGCGAGTAGACCACCAGCGGCGAGCGCAGGCGGCGGTAGTCGACGTGCATCAGCCAGGCCATGAGCGTGAGGCCGAGGCCTGCGGCCACCGCCTGCTTGACGAGGAAGTGGTTCGGCGTATGGTCGCGCGCCAGCGCCGAGCTCGCCGAATACACCATCACCAGGCCGAAGAACATCAGCAGGACGACGATGGTGAAAAGCACCTTGTCAAACGCCAGCTTCTTCGCCATCCGGCCCCCCGACGATGCCCCGCACCAGCTCCTGGAAGACCTGGCCGCGGTGCGTGAAGTTCCTGAACTGATCGAAGCTGGCGCACGCCGGCGAGAGCACCACCGCCTCGCCCGCCTGGGCCTGGCCGGCGGCCGAGCGCACCGCGCGGTCCAGGGTCTCCGACATCTCGTAAGACACGGCTCCTCCGAGCGCCCGCTCGAAGTCGCGGGCGGCCTCGCCAATGAGATAGGCGCGGCGCGCCTTGCGGCGCACCATCGGCGTCAGCGCCGCGAGGTCCGCGTCCTTGTTGCGGCCGCCGAGGATGAGGTGGACCGTGCCGTCCGCGAAGCCTTCGATGGCCTTCAGCGTGGCGCCGGGATTGGTGCCCTTGGAGTCGTCGTAGAAGGTGACGCCGCCGCGCTCCCCCACCCGCTGCAGGCGATGGGGAAGCCCGGTGAAACTGGCGAGCGCGGCGCGGAGGGCCGCCGGCTCGGCGCCCATGGCCCGCGCCAGCAGGGCCGCCGCCATGGCGTTCTCCAGGTTCTGCACGCCGGCGAGCGGCACCTCCGAGGCGTGGAACAGCTCGGCGTCCCCGGGCGCCTCGATGACACGACCGTCGCCGTTCGTCCAGCAGCCGTCGGCCACCGGGTCGAGGCGCGAGAAGAACCGCCGCTTGGCGCGCGTCATCACCTCGACGGTGCCGGGATCGTCGGCGTTGAGCACGGCGACGCCGTCGGCGTCCATGCCCTGAAACAGCCGCTTCTTGGCGGCGCCGTACTCCGCCATGCTGGGGTAGCGGTCGAGGTGGTCCTGCGACAGGTTGAGCAGCGCCGCGGCCTGCGGCTTGAAGGTGGCGATGCCCTCGATCTGAAAGCTCGACAGCTCGACGACGAAGACGCGCCCCGGCGGGCCCGCCACCTTGTCCGCCAGCGGCTCGCCGATGTTGCCGCAGACCTCGACGGTGAAGCCGGCCTCGCGCAGCATGGCGCCGGTCAGAGCGGTCGTCGTGCTCTTGCCGTTGCTGCCGGTGATGGCCACCACCGGGCCGTTGAGGAAGGGGAAGGCCAGCTCGACCTCGGCGATCACCGGCACGCCCCGCCGCCGCGCCGCGGCGAGGAGCGGCCGGTTGAGCGGCACGCCGGGCGACACCACCACCGCGTCGACGCCCGCCGGCGGCGCCGCCGTTGCCGCCGGCAGCAGCTCGATGCGTCCGGCGAGCTCGCCGGCATCGACGTCCTTGTCGTCCACCGCCAGCACGGCGGCGCCGCGGGCGAGCAGCAGGCGCGCCGCGGCGCGGCCGGAGAGCCCCAGCCCGTACACCAGCACCCGCTCGAGGCGGCCGTCTGCCCAGGGCCCGTTCATCGCAGCTTCAGGGTCGAGAGAGAGATGAGCGCGAAGAGGATCGACAGGAGCCAGAAGCGGACGATGACCTTGGGCTCCGCCCATCCCGAGAGCTCGAAGTGGTGGTGGAGCGGCGCCATGCGGAACACCCGCTTGCCCCGCAGCTTGAACGAGGCCACTTGGAGGATGACCGAGAGGCCCTCCAGCACGAACAGGCCGCCGACGACGACGAGCAGGATCTCCTGCTTGGAGAGCACGGCGACGCTGCCGATGGCGGCGCCGAGGGAGAGCGAGCCGACGTCGCCCATGAAGACCTCGGCGGGGTGCGAGTTGTACCAGAGGAAGCCGAGGCCGGCGCCGATGAGCGCGCCGCAGAAGACCGCGGCCTCGCCGACGCCCGGCACGTACGAGATCTGGAGGTAGTTCGCGATGACCCGGTTGCCCGCCACGTAGGTGAAGACGGCGTAGGTGGCGGCGGCCACCGAGGTGGCGCCGATGGCCAGGCCGTCCAGGCCGTCCGTGAGGTTGACGGCGTTCGAGGACCCCACCAGCACGAAGGCCACGAAGGGGATGTAGAGGTAGCCCAGGTGGAGCACCAGCCGCTTGATGAACGGGAAGGTCAGCGTCGGATTGAACCCCGCCTC
>DATBGJ010000001.1:0-2271 GCA_036558045.1 Thermoanaerobaculia bacterium | reverse complement strand
TCCGGCGCGACGTGCCGGAGGACTACGCCGCCTTGCTCGCTCGGCTCGCCGAGCGGGAGGCCTATCCGGCGCGGATCGTCCATCTGTGGAGCGCCCGTCCTGTGGGCGCCGAGGATCTCCAGGTCGATCAGGAGCTCGGCTTCTACAGCCTTCTCCACCTGGCGCGCTCCCTGGGCGCACGGCCTGATCTTCCCCTCCACTTGGGGGTCGTCTCGACCGGGGTGCAGCGGATCACCGGAGCGGAGGAGCTTGCACCGGCGCGGGCCACTCTGCTCGGTGCGGCCACGACCATCCCGCAGGAGTACCCTGGGATCACCTGCGCCGCGATCGACGTCGCGCTGCCGGCTCCCGGCAGCCGGCGGGAACGGCGGCTCATCGATGCGCTCCTCGCCGAGCTGTCCGCGGTGCCAGCCGATCCGGTCGTCGCCTACCGCGGCACGGACCGCTGGCTCCGGGTCTTCGAGCCGCTCCGCCTGGCGAGCTCTCTGGGACCGCTGCCCCTGCGCGCAGGGGGGACGTATCTGATCACCGGCGGCCTGGGCGGTGTGGGCCTGGAGCTTGCCGGTCTGCTGGCCCGTCTCGGGAAGACAAAGCTCGTGCTGACCGGACGCGCGCATTTTCCGGACCGGGAGGCCTGGCCCGCGCTGGCGCGAGGCGAGGGGCGCTCGGCGCGGACCGCCCGGCGGCTCCTTGAGCTGGAGGCTTCCGGCGCGGAGGTCTGGACCGCGGCAGCCGACGTCACGGACGCCGCCGCGATGGGCCGGGCGCTCGACGAAGCGCGCCGCCGCTTCGGGCGCATCCAGGGCGCCATCCACGCGGCGGGTATCCCCGGCGGCGGGCTGATGCAGTGGCGGTCGCTCGCAGAGGCGGCGGCGGTGCTCGCGCCGAAGGTCCAGGGAACGCTGATCCTGGAGGAGCTGCTGGCCGAGGACGCACCCGACTTCCTGGTGCTCTGCTCGTCGCTCAATGCCCTGGTCGGCGGTCTCGGCCAGGCCGATTACACGGCGGCCAACGCCTTCCTCGACGCTTTCGCGCAGTCCCGCCAGGGCGATCTGCCGGTGCTCTCGATCAACTGGGACGCCTGGCGCGAGGTAGGAATGGCGGCGCGGCGGCGCGACGGGGAGGAGACCCGGAGCCTCGAGACCACGGACCTCCAGCCGTATCCGCATCCGCTGCTCCGCCAGCGGGGCGTGGCCGCCGGCGACGGCGCGGTGGTCTTCTCCGGCCGGCTGCGCCCCAGCGACGACTGGGTCATCGACGAGCACCGGCTGGGCGGGCACCCGGTGGTGCCCGGCACGGCCTACCTGGAGATGGCGGGAGCCGCCTTCCATGGGATGGGCGCGGCGGGCGGCGCGATCGAGATCCGCGACGTGCAGTTCATCTCCCCGATGCGGATCGGCGACGGCGAGACGCGCGAGTTCCAGACCGTCCTGCGCCGGAACGGCGACGGCTTCCATGACTTCTCGGTGCGCAGCCGCGACGGCGGCGGCTGGCAGGAGCACGTCCTCGGGGCGGTCGGCGCCGGGACGGCTGGAGAGCCGGAGCGGATCGACGTCTCGTCGTTCGCCGGTTGGGAGGAGGAGATCCTCGGCGAGGACTACCGCGAGGACCTGAAGCAGGCCGGCCTGGGACCGCGCTGGGAGGTCCTCAAGAGAGTCTACCGGCGCAACGGCGAATTCATCGGCTTCCTCGAGCTGGCGCCGGAGTTCGCCGGCGACCTCGAGGACTTCAAGCTCCACCCGGCGCTGCTCGATGCGGCGACCAGCTTCGCCGAGTATTACGTGCCGGGCGCGCGGAGCAACTATTACCTGCCGTTCTCCTACAAGCGGCTGCGCGTGATGGGGCCGTTGCCGTCCCGGATCTATAGCCACATCCGGCTGCACGACCCGGCTCACCAGGGTGTGGAGACGCTCGCCTTCGACGTCGCCATCCTCGACGAGACGGGTTTTGAGCGCGTCCGGGTCGAGGAATTCACGCTCAAGCGGGTCGACGTCTCCGCAGCGCTCCGCGGCCACGCGCGACGGGCGAGCGCGGCGCCGGCCGGGCTCGAAGAGATGCTGGGGGGCATGGAGCCGGAGCAGGCGGTCGAGGCGTTCCGTCGCATCCTGGCGGGCGGCCATTTGCCGCAGATCGCGGTCTCGGTGCGCCCCCTGTCTGAAGTTTTCGCGCGGGCGCGGGCGCTCACCGCGGAGCGCCTGGCCGCCACCTGGCTCCCCGAGGCGGGGGGCCGGCATGCCCGGCCCGATCTGGAGACCCCGTACGTCGCCCCCC